>JAOUJT010000352.1 GCA_029883105.1 Gammaproteobacteria bacterium | reverse complement strand
TTTCAATTTCCCTATCGGCCGTAGAAAGTCCCGTATCCGGAATTTCATAAAATTCGATTTCGCCCTTATTCTTTCCAATAGCTGATTGTATGATTACTTCATCAGGTCTCGCTGTCCTAAGCTTCTGGGAATACTGTTTCGTTGGCTCTACATTTACTCCTCTCCATCCCTGCTCATAAAAGCCCATACTTACAGAATCTACCACAGGGTCTTGAGCACCAATATCAATATAAAACCCCTTTTCTACATGTTTCAAAGCACGCCAGAGCATGATATCTTCAAAATTTTGGGCGTACGAAATAAAATTCATAGTCTTTCAATACTAATTGAAGGTTGAATCCAACAGTTTCCTGCAAAGATGATTTTATCTGAATTAATCACATTGAATACCAAGGCAAGATCCAGCCATTCGTAATTATTTTCAAGATGTGTCTCTGTGCTCACCAACGCTGTTGATACTGAATAACTACCAGGGCCAATATTCATTGGAAATTTAATATCAAATCTATGTCTACTATCTGCAACAACATCATCTAATGTCTGTTCGGTATGCCATGTATTTGTTCCAAAAGTTACCTGTCCTAAACGATCCTTTATCATATAACCGAGTACTAACCTTGGTATTGCTGCGTATACTTTTACGTCTATTCGCAATGTCACAAGCTCACCGACATTGACATACTCAATTGGCTGTCCTTTTTTATTCATTAAAACTATAGATTCGACCCGAGCTTCTCCTGTACCAGAACTGGTTTGTACCTTGCCACTTTCTAACTCTTTAACTTCTACAGTGGCGTTTTCTTTTTCTGCAATTATGGCATTGTAGAAATCCATCACCTCTTCGGGAGAACCATCTTTAATAATCGTGCCTTGTTCAAGCAGGAGTGCTCGATCGCACAGTCCTTGTATTGCAGCTCTATCATGGGATACGATCAATAGTGTTGTGCCCTGTTCCTGAAACTCCCGTATGCGATTAAAACTTTTATGTTGGAAGTAGGCATCTCCTACAGAAAGTGCTTCATCAACAATCAGTATTTCTGGCCGCAAAGCTGTTGCTACTGCAAAGGCCACGCGCATTTGCATGCCGCTGGAATAGGTCCGAACCGGTTCATCAAAATATCCACCGACTTCAGCAAAATTTTGTATTTCTGGAATTACCTGCTGGATTTGTTCTGATGAAAAACCCATCAGTCCAGCCGTATGTATAACATTTTGCCGTCCTGTAAGCTCCGGATTAAAGCCCATTCCTAGCTCTAGTATTGCTGCTATCCGACCATTAACAGCAATTGTACCCTCAGTAGGTCGCAAGGTACCTGTTATCATTTTCAAAAGAGTGCTTTTACCTGCACCATTCTGCCCAACGATACCAATCGCTTCACCAGACTGAACTTCAAAACCGATGTGACGAAGCACCCAGTGCTCTTCTGTGGGCTTAAATGGCAAACCAAACCAGCTGCCAACTCTATGCCATTCAGATTTGTATTTTCTATACGCCTTGGCTAGATGCTCAACCCTCATCAAGCTCATAAGGCATCGACCATTTCTGAGCTGGCCCGACGAAATAAGAACAGACCTAATACTAGTAATAATATGGAGATTCCACCCATCCATAGAATCAGGATAAGATCCGGCCTACTTCCATAGACCAGAACGTCTTGATAACCCTTTACGATGGGATACATAGGATTAAAACTTAACCAGTGGCGGTATGATTCCGGAATGATGGATAGAGGGTAAACTATCGGTGTGAACCAAAAAGCGACCTGTAAAATAATGGGTACAACCTGACCGATATCTCGTATAAATACATTCAGAACACCTAAAATAAGCCCCAAGCCCACTGCCAGAATCACAATAGCAATGGTTAATAAAGGTAACCAGAACATTTGTAGTGTGGGTGTATGGCCCAAGAGTGCAAAGACCACCATAATGGCAAGTAATAGCATAATATTGTTTAACAGACTCGAACCGATAACTATGGTTGGCAGGGTGATTTTAGGGAACATCATTTTCTTCATCAAATTACCCTGAGCGATGAAGAGATCCAGACAACGACTAATGATCTCCGAAAACAAACTCCACGCCAACATACCTGCTGTTAAGTAAATAGCGTATGCATATTGATTATCAATACCTGGAAGCTTTGCCGAGAGAACTGCGGAGAGAATTAAGGCATATATAGCCACCTGTGTCAGTGGCTGAATAATGATCCACAGCCCACCCAGAGTACTTCGAGAAAAACGTGCCACAAACTCATTCTTTATCGAGGATATAATAAAATGTCTGTACTGCCATATAGCCTTTAGCATGGTTTTCATAAAGTTACGCTACACACGACCATATATATCATCAAACCGAACAATGTCGTCTTCGCCCAGGTATTCACCGCTCTGGACTTCGATCATGATCAAATCCATCAGGCCTGGATTTTCCAAACGATGTTGATGACCTGCCGGAATATATGTTGACTCGTTGGTTTGTACAAATAATTCTTTGTCACCATTCATCACCTTCGCGGCACCACTTACTACGATCCAATGCTCACTTCTGTGATGATGCATTTGTAACGATAATGCCGCACCAGGCTTGACGACGATGCGCTTTATTTTGAAACGCTCACCTTCTTCCAGGACAGTATAGGTACCCCATGGTCGTGATACG
>JAOUJT010000351.1 GCA_029883105.1 Gammaproteobacteria bacterium | reverse complement strand
GGCCTGTGGTTGTTTGGATAAAATTAGTTCACGACGTGTGTTCCAGGATAAGCCTTCGGCGATACTCGGCATCTATCAAAAGCTGGATAAGGATATCTGTGCCAGTTGTGATAAACGCATCTTTAATGAATGTCAGGTTGTTAAATAAACAGGAAAGGTAAAACAATGAAAAAGATATATATCGTAGTATATGCACTAGGAATAGTAATGACTTCCTTTGCCATGGCAAGTGGTGAGATCCATTGGGGTTATACCGGTCATAACGGTCCGCAAAAGTGGGGCGGTTTGAATCCTGCCTATGGTTTATGTAGCACCGGTAAGAATCAGTCACCCATTGATGTAAAGGCCTCTGTCGACTCCAAGCTACCAGCGATAAAGTTCAGTTATGCTGGCTTTGGTAAGGAAATACTCAACAATGGTCATACCGTACAGGTAAATTATTCTGACGCTAACCAGATAGAGCTTGATGGCGTTATCTTTAAACTGAAACAGCTACACTTCCACACACCTAGTGAAAATCACATCAAGGGTAAGTCTTATCCTCTGGAGATGCATCTGGTTCATGCTAGTAATGATGGTGAACTGGCGGTGGTTGCGGTGATGTTTGAACAGGGGCAGGCAAATACGGCATTAGATAAGGCCTGGTCACAGCTTCCTATTCATAATGGTGATATACATGTCCTTAAGGCCCGTTTAGCTGCCAATGAGTTATTGCCAAAAAACCGTGACTACTACCGCTTTAACGGTTCACTTACTACACCTCCCTGTAGTGAAGGGGTAAGATGGCTGGTAATGAAGGATGCGGTCAAGATCTCCAGGGCGCAGGTAGAAACCTTTGCCGCGGTGATCCATGGTGCCAACAATCGTCCATTACAAAAACATAACGCACGCATAGTGATGTACTAATTTATATCAGCGTAAAAAAGAAACGGGCCAGAGGCCCGTTTTTTGTTGTCAGAATAAAGTCTAGTCCATGTTGCATAAAAAATATAAAGTCTGTGCACTAAGGTCTTGTTTATGATTGATGTTGTTAATGCATGACGACATTCAGAAGTATATAACCTCCTAATAGGATTGCAATCCACAATACCATGCTTCCGGTGGGCCAGGTTCTGGCGAGGATACCCTGTGAGCCATGGTGACGCGAGGTAAATTTGAGCAGGTCTTCACCTCGTTGCACGATAAACCCCTTAACTGAATTAAAGGTTCGCTCTACATGTTTTTGCATCCACTTACCGATATTGAATACCAGCTTACGATACAACCAGTCTATATCAAGGCTTATGGTTAAGGTGCGCTTCATCATTGGCAACAGAACAAAGAAGGCTAACCCGGAGAACAACAGTAGCTGTAATTGCGCGACGACATGTTCAGGAGTATAGGGTACATAGTCGACGGTATAGGGCAGGATTGCATATAAAGATTCTGGATAGATACCCAGTGCAATACAGAGGAACGAGAATAGGTACATAGCCAGTCGCATGTTCAATGGGGGTTCAGAAGGACGCATTCCTGAGTCTTTCTGAAAGAAGACAAACCATGGGAATTTCACACCCGCATGCAGAAAGACACCTGCGGAGGCTGCCGCTAACAGGAACCATACCAGCGTCATATGTGCATCGGCTGAGGATTGCGAGATCATCGATTTGGTGACAAAGCCTGAGGTCAGCGGGAAGGCGGAGATCGCCAGCGCACCGATGATGGCACAAGTAGTCGTGATCGGCATGCTCTGGAACAGGCCTCCCAGATCAGAACACTTGCGTTTGCCTGTTTGATAAAGCACCGCTCCTGCGCTCATCAATAATAGAGCCTTATAGATGATATGGGCAAAGGCATGAGCGGCAGCACCATTTAATGCCATCTCGCTACCGATACCAATGCCGGTGATCATAAACCCAACCTGATTAACAATGGAGTAGGCAAGGATGCGGCGCATATCATTTTCCAGCAACGCATAGATGATGCCATAAAAGATCATGTACAGGCCGATGGGAATTAATAGCCAGGTCCCTGCAAACCCTACCAATAAGACAAATACAGCAGTCTTGGTGGTAAAGGCTGAGAGAAATACTGTGCCACTTGGGCTGGCTTCTGGATAGGCATCTGGCAACCATGCAGATAAGGGTGGGGCACCGGCATTGATCAAAAATCCCGCAAGGATCATGTAGTGGGAAAAGCTATCGGCCTTCATGATTTCAAAGGCAATGGAACCTGTTTCAGCGATATGCCCGACAATACCGATCATCAGAATCACACCACCGAGTAAGTGAACAAACAGGTAGCGCATGCCGGCACGACCAGATTCCTTACTACCATTGATGAATAATACTAATGCGGAGAACAGTGCCATGATCTCCCAGAAGACAAACAGGGTGATGAGATCTCCGGCAAAGGTCACACTTATGGCAGCACCGGCATAAGCAAAGGCTGAACTCAGTTCGATAATATGTGCCTGACGATAGGCATAAAGACCACCGGCAAAGGCCATGATGGAAAAGATGGTCGCAAATATTAATGTCGCCGGATGGAAGCGTAGCAGAGTTAGTTCATATTCAAGAAATGAGGTCCGCAAGCTAGCGTTTTCTGGTATCAGCCATATTAGGACAAGAGTGACAAGAGGTAGAAGCAATACCGCAAGCGTACGCAAATGGCCTTTTAGCAGCGGGAGTATTGCCGCACCAATGATGAGTA
>JAOUJT010000078.1 GCA_029883105.1 Gammaproteobacteria bacterium | reverse complement strand
CAGAATATAACGAAAAAACAATGAGTTATCAGGTTCTTGCCCGTAAGTGGCGTCCACGAAATTTCCGCGAGATGGTGGGACAGGAGCATGTCCTTAGGGCCTTGATCAATGCCCTGGATAATGACCGTCTGCATCATGCCTATCTGTTTACCGGTACCCGCGGCGTGGGTAAGACCACCATTGCGCGCATCTTTGCCAAATCACTGAATTGTGAGGAGGGGATTGGTTCTACTCCTTGTGGTGTATGCAGTACTTGTCGAGAGGTTGATGAGGGCCGCTTTATCGATCTGATCGAGGTGGATGCGGCTTCACGTACCAAGGTGGAGGATACCCGTGAGCTGCTGGACAATGTGCAGTATGCCCCCAGCCGTGGTCGCTTTAAGGTCTACCTCATCGACGAGGTGCACATGCTCTCCGGGCACAGCTTTAATGCCCTGTTAAAGACCCTGGAAGAACCGCCCCCACATGTGAAGTTTCTGCTCGCGACCACCGATCCGCAAAAGTTACCGGTGACCATTCTGTCTCGATGCTTGCAGTTTAGTTTAAAGCGTATGCACATTGAGCAGATCCAGCCGCATTTACAACATATCCTGGAGCAGGAAGGTATTGCCTTTGAAGCGGCTGCGTTGCTGGAATTGGCACGCTCTGCCGATGGAAGTATGCGTGATGCCCTGAGTCTGTTGGATCAGGCCATCGCCTTTGGTGGCGGTGATCTGAAAGCGTCCGATGTACACACCATGTTGGGCAGTATCGATCGCGGCCAGGTCTATGAGGTGCTGGATGCGCTGATACAGCAAGACGGAAAATTGTTGTTGCAGGTGATCGAACAGTTAGCGCAACAGGCACCGGACTTTGCCGGGGTGTTGGCGGCGATGATTACTGTCTTACACAATCTGGCTATCCTGCAGGTGGTAGAGGGTGCCGAGGTGGGCGATATCGGTGAACGTGAACGTCTGGCGGCGATGGCGAAGACGCTAAGCCCTGAGGACGTGCAGCTCTATTACCAGATCGCCCTGACCGGCCGGCGTGATCTGCCCATGGCCCCCGATGGCCGTAGTGGCTTTGAGATGGTGCTCTTACGCATGTTGGCCTTCCGTCCGGCTACGCTGGGTTCTGCTCCGCCAGCGAAGCCGGGTGGGTTGGCGCCGGGAAAGCCTGAAGTCGCTCCGGCCCGTACGCCTGCGGCAGAGGCGAAGGCTGTCTTGTCTGTCTCACCAGTGACTGCTGTGCAATCAACCCAGGCATCGGTTCCGATACCGGCACAAATATCAGAACAGCGACCACCATCCGAATCGAAGCCACAGTCTGAGCTGGCTCACTCCCCTGATGCCGTATCGGTACCGACTATACCTCCGCGCGCAGAGCAAGCTTTGCCTGTACAGGAAGCGCAGCCGAATGTTGTCGGGTCGCTGTTTGAGGAACCCACAATCCCCGCATCGCTTGTCAGCAAAGAGGACTCACGGCAGGATGATGCCGCATCTACAGAGGGACTATTCCAAAGGGTGGATTCCATCTTGGATGGTGTATCTGCGGCCGCAGTCGAAACGGGGGCAGAGAATAAGCTGCCGTCAGATCTGCTCTCTTCTGCACAGGAAGAGGTAGCGCAGTCAACCAGTGCTCCGTCAATGGGGTTGGTGGCGGAAAACTGGGCCGACATTGTGCAGATGTTGCCCTTGAATGGCATGACCCGTCAGTTTGCACTCAATTGTGCCTTTAGATCTGAACAGGATGGTGTGGCAGAATTGCTCTTGGCCACAGACAAGGCTCATTTGTTAAACAATAATTTCCAGCAGCGGCTGGAGGAAGCGCTGTCCAGCTACTACGGTAAATCCATAAAGTTAAGGGTTGAGTTGTCGGCGACCATTAGCAGTGAGACGCCGTCCGAGGTAGACAGCCGTCGCAAGGCTGCCAGATTACAGCAGGCTCAGGAGGCGATTGCCGCCGATGCCAATGTGCGGGCGATGATAGATGGCTTTGATGCCGAGGTGCAGATGAGCTCTATTCAACCGATAGATTAGTATCTTTGTTAGTGAGGTAGAAAGATGTTTAAAGGTGGTATGGGTAACCTGATGAAGCAGGCGCAGAAGATGCAGGAAGATATGCAGAAGGCGCAGGCAGAGATTGCTGATATGGAGGTCAATGGCCAATCCGGTGGCGGCATGGTCAAGATCACTATGACTGGTCGTCATGACGTGAAGCGTGTAGAGATCGATGAGTCGGTGATGGACGACAAAGAGATGTTGGAAGATCTGTTGGCTGCAGCAGTCAATGATGCGGTACGCCAGGTGGAGTCGCAGAGTAAGGAGCGTATGTCCGGCCTGACAGAGGGCATGAACCTGCCCGGTGGAATGAAGCTTCCATTCTAGATGTCCTCCAGTCCTCTAATCAGTCGTCTCATTGAGGCCCTGCGCTGCCTGCCTGGGGTCGGTCCCAAGTCGGCACAGCGTATGGCCTATTATCTGCTGGAGCGTCAGCGACAAGGCGCGCAGACCCTGTCTCAGACCATTATTGAGGCACTGGAACGGGTTGGGCATTGTCGTCGCTGTCGCACCTTGAGTGAGACCGAGATCTGTAGTCTGTGTGCCAATCAGGGCCGTGAGCAACATCTTCTCTGTGTGGTAGAGAGTCCTGCCGATGTGGAGACCTTTGAAGCCTCTACCGGCTATCGTGGCCTCTACTTCGTGTTAATGGGGCATCTGTCACCATTGGATGGCATAGGTCCGGCGGATATCGGTCTGGATCTGTTGCAGCAACGTCTGCAGGCGGGAGAGATCAGTGAGGTGGTGTTAGCCAGCAATGCCACCGGTGAGGGTGAGGCCACCGCCCATTATATCGCTGAGATGGTACAGGCGATGGGGATCACGGTCAGCCGACTGGCGCATGGCATCCCCCTGGGTGGTGAGCTGGAATATACAGATGCGGATACGCTGGCGCATGCCTTTAAGGGACGCCAGCAGATATAAAGCTATTGGGATAGCTCTACCATGGCCTTGGTGGCATGGCGACACAGCCGTTTGAAATTCTCATAAGTGTGTTCATCCAGTCGGTGTTCGTGGTTATAGCGGTCGGCATAGAACAGTCCTATGGGACGGTTCTTAACGTAGATGGACATGACGAAAAAACCATCCGCGTGCAGGGTATCCTGTAGTTCGGCCGGTACGTGTGACCAGATCTTTGTGGCATTTTCATCGTTTAACCACAAGGCCTGTGGACGATTTATCAGGTGAGTGAAGAGATTGTCGGGCTTCAACGGGATATGCAGGTGACGTATGTCCCAGTCATCATCCAGAGACATCACTGCACGGGTTTTCAGTTGACTCCGATCTGGACTAAGCATGGTGAAGGCGACGCGATTGAGGCCCAGTCCATCGTGCATACCCTGCATAACTAGCTTCATGATCGCCGGCATACTGATACTTTGATCGATCTCTTTGGTGAGACGTTGCAAGGTCTCTTCCAGTGAGTGCTCATCAGGTAAAGGGCAAATCCCCTCTTTTTCTAATTGCTTGTCGCGTTTTTCATACGAAATGATATAGGTATCGTCACCGTCCTCATCCTCGGCTACCACTAACTCGTTACCAGAGTCGGCCGCTGTGGCTGTAGGTTTGTCGCTGATGACTAGCTCGGTATCAACGCCCTCCTCAAACGGCACCTTAACCATGAATTCTTGTACCAGTTGAGGGTCTATCGGTTCGCGAATGACGAGTTCATAATCCACTTCAGACTGTTCACGCAGCACGAGCTGAATCTGTTCCAGTTGATCATGGCTGAGTAGGGTGGGGAACTCGATATGGGCAACACGTTCTGCCTCGTCGTGTAGCAGTTTGGGAGGCAGGCCGTTGCTAAGCCATGGTAGTAACGATGCCGCGGCCGGAACCCCGTACTGATGATGACGCGCCGCCGCCGCTGCATTGCTGTGTACGATGGTAATGGCGATCTCTAGTGGCTGACGGATAAATTCGGCGATATCACACAGGCATTTGAGCATCTCTGCATCATACCAACCATGCTCTGCCAGGTGTGACAGACGGATGCCTAATAACATGCCCAGACAGCGGAGCGTATCGATATTTTCTCGCTCCAGCAACTGTTCAAGGAGCGGGGAAAAGCCCATCTTGCTGACAATGGCATGAGTCAGTTCTACATAGCTAAAGCCCAGAATGGCACGCTCGGCTTCTTCGCGAGTAACCTCGTTATTCTGGCAATAGCTAACTATCTGGCTGGCATGTTGGGAGGCATGCAGCCACATAAGAATCTCACCCAGACCATTGAGGAAGGTCGCGATGTAGACTTCACCGGGCTCGGGCTCACCCATTCGTTTTAGCAGATCCATGGCCTGATAGGCAGCGTGATGGGAACGTTCGTAGACGCCCATAACATGGCTGCGTACTGTGGGACTGGATTGTTTGAGAATGGTCTCCAGTACTGGAAGTTGCTGGTGCAAAGAGGCCGACTGATCCATACCCATCTTCATCAGGGCATGTTCGACGGTTTGTATGGAGTGATGCAGGCTATGTCCCTGTATCGTATTCGCAGCGTGTAGGGTATTGGCTACCATGCCTGGATCGGACATTATCGCCGAAGCGATCTGGCGATAACTGCTATTGTCCTCGGCGAACAGGGCATTGAGGTTATCAATGGTGGATTGCAGGACAGGAAAGGCCTCTGATGTCAGCTTTTCTGTCCACTCCTGCAGGGTCTCAGGCATAGGGTTCCTCGGTATTATTAATATTGCCCGTGGCGTATGATTGCAGAAAGATTATCGCGGATTTCTCTGAAGGATGTAAGATCCTGTAAAAACACTGTTAAATATCACCAAAAGGCTTCACTTCTGGACTATATACGGTCGTAAGCTTTTGACCTCGTTAGGTATAAAGCCATATGATTGTTACAAGACTATTTGTAACATAAAAATAAATACAGGTGTGGACAGGAAACGGACTAAATGAAATTTATTCTTGGTAATCTTATCGTCATCGCCAGTGTCGTCGGTGGCTACCTAATGGCGCATGGTAAGCTGGCAATACTCTGGCAACCGGCGGAACTGGTCATCATCGGTGGCGCGGCGTTCGGTGCCTTTGTTATTACCAATAGCACAAAGGTCTTAAAGGCTGCTACTGCAGGTGTCCCCGGTCTACTAGCCGGTTCCCCCTATAACAGGTCTGCATACATGGAGTTGTTGTCGCTGATGTATGAACTCTTTACCAAGGCGCGTAAGGAAGGCCTGATGGCGCTGGAAGCCCATGTGGAAGAGCCGGCTAACAGTGATGTATTCAACAAGTTTCCGAAGATCCTTAAAGATCATGCCGCACTGGATTTTATTACCGATTATCTGCGTATGATCGTCGGTGGCAACATGAATGCTATGGAACTGGAAAATCTGATGGATGCGGAGCTGGATAATCACCACCACACTGCGGCGTTACCGGGTAGTGCCATCGTGACTATGGGTGATGCTCTGCCCGGTTTCGGTATCGTTGCTGCGGTATTGGGGGTAATCATCACCATGGGCTCTATAGGCGGCTCACCCGCCGAGTTGGGCCTGCATATTGCTGCCGCTCTGGTGGGTACCTTCCTTGGTATCCTTTTGGCCTACGGCTTTGTCGGGCCAATGGGTAATGCGATGAAAGAGATCGCCGAGGAGGAGGGGAAATATCTGATGTGTATCAAGATGTGTATCCTCGCTACGCTTAATGGTTACAGCCCGCAGGTTGCAGTGGAGTTTGGTCGTAAGGTGATTGATCATTCCGAGCGGCCTAATTTTATTGAGCTTGAAGAATACATCAAACAGCCACGCTAATACCGAGAACTAGAGATGGCCGCAAACGATATAAATACGGCTCCCATAGTCATAAAGAAGATCAAAAAATCGGCGCATGCTCATCATGGTGGTTCTTGGAAGGTGGCCTATGCCGATTTTGTCACCGCGATGATGGCTCTGTTTTTGTTGTTGTGGATACTTGAAACCACAACAATGGAAAGGCGCAAGGGAATTTCCGACTTTTTTCAAAATCCTAGTATGATCAATGCCGCAGGCGGTGCCAGTACCGCCATCATTGACCTGGGAGGTGGCCTGGATAAACCTACGGGAGAGGGTGGTAAAACGGCTACCCGCCATCCACAAGAGATGCCTTCGAAAGAGCTGATCATGGAAGAGGCTCGCGAGGTAAAGCAGTTTGAGGAGTTAAAACTTATCCTCGAACAGACCATCGACAGCAATCCTGTCCTCAAGGATTTCGAGGATCAGATCCTTATTGATATCACCGATGAAGGCCTACGGGTACAGATCATCGATCAGGACAATCGCCCGATGTTCGCCAGTGGTAGCGCTAAACTTAAGCCCTACTCGCAAGAGGTGTTGCACGAGATCGCCAAGGTGATCGATGAGCTGAATAACCCAATCAGCATATCGGGTCACACCGATGCCTCCCGTGTATATCAGAATGATGGTCGCTATACCAACTGGGAATTATCCAGTGAGCGAGCCAATGCTGCGCGCTATGAACTGGTCAACGGGGGCTACAGTCCGAAGAAGATCGCCAAGGTGGTAGGGCTGGCGGATTCTGCTCCCCTGGATAGAAACGATTTGATGTCCACGAAGAATCGACGTATTAGCATCATTATCCTCAATAAGAAGGCCATCGAGGCCATGAATAAGGGCCCCAGCCTGGAGTTGAAAAAGGATGCAGGCACAGATTTTACCCGTGATTTGCCAAATATTCTGGATGCGATTGAGCAGCAGATGGACTCTTTCCCGGAGAAGAAGCCTCAACCTGGTCGTTCTGGCGGCGTAGATCGAGGTGGGCAGGTCCCCGTCCAGCCTCTTACGGACGAAGAGATAAAGGCCAAAACAGAGAAGCCGGCGGCAGGTCCACAAATATTCCCTAATCCAATACAGCTTGCTCCTATTACAACCCCGCAACCGGTTATTACTCCGAGTAACAATGAGCCGGAAAAAGAGGTGATACAGCTGGAGGATGGCAGTACGTTGGATCCCGCTCAGCTGGAACAGAATCTGGATCAGTTACTGGGCAACCAGTAATTAGTCAGCGACCAGGGATTCGCGGATGCGCAGGTAGCTGAGATAACGCTGTTTACTTACATCGCCGGTAGATATTGCCGCAACAATAGCGCAGCCTGCGGATTGTTCCAGGTGATCGCAGTTGCGAAACTGGCAGTGTCCCAGTACAGGACGAAACTCGCGAAATGCTGCGGTTAGTTCCTCGGACGATATTTCTGTAATACCAAATTCTCTTACGCCCGGTGAATCAATCAGATCGCCACCACTGTCCAGGTGATATAGCCGGGATGTAGTGGTGGTGTGGGCACCCTTACCGGTGGCTTCGGAGATCTCGCCGATACGAATCTCTGTCGCAGGCAAGAGCTGTTGGATGAGGGAGGATTTACCGACACCAGATTGGCCGACCATAATCGAGGTGTACTGCTCTAACTCTTGCAGTAGCTGTTCCAGGCCGTGTTCCAGTTTGCTGCTGGTATAGATCACCTTATATCCCAACTCTCTATAAAGGCAAAGGCGGGTTTCTATCTCTGCTCGTTGTTGTTCGTCTAGCAGGTCGAGTTTGTTAAAAACGATGATCGCTTCCAGCTCATTTTGTTCGGCGGCAACCAGATAACGATCCAGCATGCCTTCGTTGAGCTCGGGTATGGCTGCGGTAACGATAAAGATTCGATCTATATTGGCAGCGATGGCCTTAATTTTTCCAGCAAAGCCCGGACGGCTAAGGAAGCTACGACGTGGCAGAATGGCAACGATCAGTCCGCGCTGTTCCTCTTCGCTGGTCTGGTATATGACCTGGTCACCGCATACCACAGAGCCCAGATTTTGCTTGCTACGGCAGAGGATATGCTCCGCATCGGCGGTCTCGATAACCAGTTGTTTGCCATAGTTGGCAATCACCAACCCGGATTGTTCCGGGCTATCAAGTATCTGTTCTGCCTCATCGTGTTTAGCACGGGCAATGCGTTGCTGCTGATTGCCCTGGATGCGGCGTTGTTGTTGTTGGGTAAGACGACGTTTGGCCATAGATATAAAAGTTCAGTTTTAGTTGAGCAGATGTTCTATGCGTGCGGCACAGATAAAATCATTTAGGCTAAGGCCGCCTACAGTGTGGGTGGTATAACGGACTTCGCAGGTGTTGTAACTGACATGCAGATCTGGGTGATGATTTTGTTGTTCTGCAATCCAGGCAACCGCATTTACAAACGCGATGGTGTGGTGATAATCATCGAACTGAAAACGCCGGACGAGGCTTTTATTGGCGCTATCCAGCTGCCAGTGTTCTGATAACTCGGTCAATAGTGCCTGGGTTTTTTCTGCGGTGATGGCAGGGTTGCCGTGTTTGATCTCATGGCACTGCTGCTTATGCAACACGCCTATAGCGCCTCGTCAAAATGGTAGTACTGCAGGTTCAGGTATTCCACCACATCCATCACCTCTGCATCATGCCAGGGCACATCCAGGTTATCATTACAGCGGTTAACCTGTTTCACCAGTCGTGGATAACTATCGACACGACGGTTATCACGAAGATACATGTCATCACCCAGACCGCCCATAATACCAATATGGCAGGACATGCAGTTATTGTCGTGTAGGGACTTGCCCCGTTTGGCATCGGCCTGTGCCGTGCCAAGCATTAGTGATAACAGTAATAGCGTCGCTAGTTTGCTCATGCTTCAGTTGCTCCTACTGTACGCAGGTGTTGAATGCGTATTGGGGCCGGTGGATGTGAGTGATAGAAGGCAGAATAGATCGGATCAGGCGTGAGGGTGCTGGCGTTTTCCTGATACATTTTCACCAGTGCGGTGATCAGCTTGTTGGCATCACTGTTATGGGCAGCAAACTCATCGGCCTCGAATTCATGTTTGCGGCTGTAGGCACTAAATACAGGGGTGAAGAGGAAGGTAAATACAGGACTGATGAGCATAAATAGCACCAGAGCCATGTGATTGGATACCTGTTCAGCGCCCAATGCTGTATAGAACCACGGTGCCTGGATCAGCCAGCCGAGTACCGCCAGACCCAGCAGGGTGGTCAGTGCCATCAGGAGCATACGTTTACTGATATGTTTACGGCGGAAGTGCCCCAGTTCATGGGCTAATACGGCTTCTACTTCATCGTGATCGAGGCTATTGGTTAGGGTGTCAAAGAAGACAATGCGCTTATTCTTGCCCATGCCCGTGAAGTAGGCGTTACCATGGGCGGAGCGACGAGAGCCATCCATGATAAAGATCCCCTGGCTGGTAAAGCCACAGCGGGAAAGTAGTGCCTCGATTCGGGCCTTCAGGGTTTCATCCGCCAGAGGACTGAATTTGTTGAATAGTGGTGCAATCACGCTGGGGTAGAGCCAGAACATGGTTAGACTTAAACCCATATAAGCCATCCAGACGTAGAGCCACCAGAGGCTGCCCATGGAATCCATCATCCACAGTACCAGATAGATAAACGGCACACCGATGATCAGTGACAGTAGGGTGTTTTTGATGATATCGGTGACGAAGGTCTGCATCGTGGTGCGATTAAAACCAAAGCGTGCCTCCAGTCTAAAGGTACGATAGAGACTAAATGGCAGTGCCAGCAGGCCACCGATAAGGCTAAAGCCAATAAGAAAAGCTACCCCGGTGGTTATCTCGGACCAGCCCAGTGTGCCGATGCCGTGATCCAGTAGTGACAGACCTCCACCCAGAGTCCAGAGCAGCAGTAGCAGGGTTTCGTATCCCAGCTCCCGCTTGCCAAGTTTTAGCTGAGCGAGGGTATAGTCGGCGGCTTTTTTGTGTTCATCCAGAGAGATACTCTGAGAAAAATCATCCGGCACCTGCTCGCGATGTTGGCCAACAAATCGGCTCTGACGGGCTGATAGCCATAATTGCAAGGTCACAGAGAGAATCACGGCGGCGATAAATAGGGCAGTAAATGTATGCATTTGTCGATAAAAAAGGCTTATTATGTTCCTGCGTTGCAGGTTAGCCTCTGCGTCAGTTGAAGTAAAGCGTCGCCATAGGAGAGATGATGTCCCAAAGCCCTGACAATCTGATTTGGATAGATCTGGAAATGACCGGTTTGGAGCCGTTAGAGGACAGAGTTATCGAAATTGCTACCATTGTTACCGATGCCAATTTGACTATTCTGGCTGAAGGTCCGGTGTTTGCCATCCATCAAAGTGATGAGGTATTGGTGCAAATGGATGAATGGAATACCTCCCATCATGGTGCTTCGGGTCTGATTGAACGGGTCAGGGCCAGTCAGGTGGATGAAAAAGAGGCGGCACAGAAGACCATAGAATTTCTCTCGGACTATGTGTCGAGCGCAACCTCGCCCATGTGCGGCAACAGCATATGCCAGGATCGACGTTTCCTCGCCCAACATATGCCTGAGCTGGAAGTCTATTTCCATTATCGTAATCTGGATGTCAGTACCCTGAAGGAGTTGGCTATACGTTGGCGCCCGGATATGATGGAAAATTTCAGTAAAAAGGGTGCACATCTGGCATTAGACGATATTCGTGAATCTATTGATGAGATGCGTTTTTATCGAGAGAACTTTTTACGTCTGTCCTAAGTCTGCCTGAATATGTCTACGTCAGAAACAAAACAGCAGAACATCTGTTTGCGCTGTGAGCATTACTATATTACCTGGGTTAAGAGTTTCCCTTATGGATGTCATGCTTTGGGTTTTCGCTCCAAACATGCCCCTTGTCTGGATGTCGTCGATGCCTCGG
>JAOUJT010000350.1 GCA_029883105.1 Gammaproteobacteria bacterium | reverse complement strand
GGTGAGCCGTTTTACTTGCACCAGTCTGTGCTTGAGCGCCGCGTCTGCGCAGGTAGATGACCAGTCCCATGATGACTGCAATGGTTAATAATATTTTAGTTATCATAGTGTTATATTGTATTCTTAATGTTAATTATTGAGATGGAATGACACTATCCTACCGCAGACAGAGAAAAATAGATTCAATCTTGACTAAGTCCAAATCCATCTCTATCCTATCGCCTTTATCAGTTTGCCGTAACATTCTTTAATATATCAGGAGATTCAAGCATGGGCGTACTCGTAGGCCGCCAGGCACCCGATTTTACCGCTGCCGCCGTTTTAGGTGATGGTTCCATCGTTGACGATTTCAGCTTTTCAGCAACGACCAAGGGCAAGTATGCCGTTGTCTTCTTTTATCCTCTGGACTTCACCTTTGTCTGTCCTTCCGAGCTGATCGCCTTTGATCACCGTCTCGAAGAGTTCACCAGCCGTGGTGTTGAAGTGATTGGTGTTTCCATCGATTCCCAGTTCTCTCACAATGCATGGCGTAACACTGCCATTAATGATGGCGGTATCGGTCCGGTTAAGTACACCCTGGTGGCTGACGTTAAGCATGACATCTGTCAGGCCTATGATGTAGAGCATCCAGAAGCCGGTGTGGCCTTCCGTGGTTCCTTCCTCATCGACAAGACCGGTCAGGTTCGTCATCAGGTGGTGAATGATCTGCCTCTGGGTCGTAATGTTGACGAGATGTTACGTATGATCGACGCCCTGCAGTTCACCGAAGAGCATGGCGAAGTCTGCCCTGCTGGCTGGAACAAGGGTGACAAGGCAATGAACGCCTCACCAGAAGGTGTGGCCAAGTACCTGACAGAAGAAGCTGACAAGCTGTAATGTAGCTGTCTGCATTTCTGCTGGATAAAGGGGACTTCGGTCCCCTTTTTCTTTGTCTGAACACAATGCAATGAAGGCTTATTTGCTACAATAGCCGCTTTTCAGCAAGACCTGATAATTACCATGTCTGACACCCTTCATAGCCTGTTAAGCCCTCCCGACTTGCCCTCTTCCGGTCGTTATAACTGGGGACGCCTCTATGGCAGTGCCCAGGGACTGGCCATTGCCCAGGCGGTGCAGGCAGCCTCTGGGCCGGTGGTATTGTTAACCCAGGATGCCCCCACGGCCATGCGCCTGGAGTATGAGCTGCAGTTCTACCTGGGGGCTGCGCTGGATAAGTTTCCGATCCAGCATTTTCCCGACTGGGAGACCCTGCCCTACGACAGATTCTCTCCCCATCAGGACATCATCTCCCAGCGCCTGTCTGCCCTAAGCAGCCTGCCGGGTTTCAAACGTGGCGTACTGATTGTCCCTATCACTACCCTGATGCTGCGTGTGGTCCCGCACAGCTATCTGGATGGTCACAGCCTGGTGATGGATACGGGCCAGAGCCTGAATATCAATGAGATGCGCCGTCAGTTGGAGGCCAGTGGCTATCTCTGTGTCTCTACGGTAATGGAACATGGTGAGTTTGCCGTGCGCGGCAGTATTGTTGATCTCTTCCCCATGGGTAGCGAGATGCCCTATCGTCTCGATCTGTTCGACGATGAGGTGGAGTCCATCCGTGTGTTTGACCCGGAGACCCAGCGTACCGAACATAAGGTGGAGAAGATCCGCCTCTTACCGGCGCGAGAATATTCCCTTAACAAAGACGGCATCAAACGTTTCCGTCAGGCCTATTTGTCGGCCTTCGAGGGTGATCCCAGCCGCAGTCTGATCTATGCGGATGTCAGTAGCGGTCTTAGCCCGGCGGGTCTGGAGTACTATTTCCCACTGTTTTTTGACAACACCGCCACCCTGTTTGATTACCTGCCTGCCGACAGCCTGATCCTCAGCGTCGATGACATCGACAATTCGGCTCAACGATTTTGGGATGAGATCGGCGAGCGTTATGAACAACGTCGCCATGATCTGGAACGTCCAATATTACCGCCGCAGGTGCTTTATCAGCGTATCGAAGAGCTGTTTGGTAATCTTAAGAAATACCCTCGTATCCAGTTAGAGCGTTTCGAGCAGACCGACAAGGTCGGCAATCATAACTTTGCCACCGGCATGCCTGCCAGCGTAAACCTGGATGTGCATGCGGGTCATCCCACCAAGGCCTTGCAGGCCTATCTCAATGAGTACCAGGGTCGGGTACTGTTTGCCGCCGAATCCACCGGACGTCGCGAGGTGCTGCTGGAGTTACTCAAGGGCTGTGATCTCTATCCCACAACCTTTGACTCCTGGCAGGCATTTCTGGCCAGCGATGCCCGTCACGGCATCACCGTGGCGAACATCGACAGTGGTTGCGTACTCATCGATGACAAGATCAGCATCATCGCCGAGGCGCAGTTGTTTGGCCCCCATGCGGTCAACCGCCGACGCAAGAAGGCCCGCCATAAAGACGCCGATGCCATGGTGCGTAACCTGGCGGAGCTGGAGGTCGGGGCACCGGTAGTGCATGAAGATAGCGGTGTCGGTCGTTATCTGGGGCTACAGAAGATCGAACTGGGCGGTATCGAACAGGAGTTTCTTACCCTCGAATATGCCGGTGGCGACAAGCTCTATGTGCCGGTAGTCTCCCTGCATCTGATCAGCCGTTACTCCGGGGCCTCACCGGAAGGCGCACCGCTACACAAGTTGGGCAGCGGCCAGTGGGAGAAGGCCAAACGCAAGGCCAGTGAGA
>JAOUJT010000077.1 GCA_029883105.1 Gammaproteobacteria bacterium | reverse complement strand
GATGGCGGTGATGAAAATCAGGTAGGTTTGGCTTATAAGAGTCTGCCCGATGATGTAAAACGTGGCGATACCTTGTTACTGGATGATGGTCGTATCGTCTTGTGGGTAGAAGAGGTGATAGACGGCCGCATCAGCTGTAAAGTTGTGGTGGGTGGTCTCCTTTCCGACAAAAAAGGCATCAATCTCCAGGGTGGTGGTTTATCGGCCCCGGCCCTTACAGAAAAAGACAAACAGGACATCAAGACTGCCGCGCTGCTTAAGGCCGATTATGTGGCCCTATCTTTCCCCATTTGCGCTGATGACGTGAACGAATGTCGCAATCTGCTGCGAGCCGCTGGTGGGCACGGTGGCATCGTCGCCAAGATTGAACGTGCTGAGGCGTTAAAAGAGGGCGTTATCGATGCGATCATCGAGGCCTCAGACGTCATTATGGTTGCACGTGGCGATCTGGGTGTTGAGATCGGCGATGCGGCACTGCCGCCGGTACAGAAAGCACTGATCACCAAAGCCCGAGATATGAATAAGGTGGTGATCACGGCGACGCAGATGATGGAGTCGATGATAGAAAACCCCATCCCTACTCGTGCGGAGGTGTTTGACGTTGCCAACGCGGTACTGGATGGTACCGATGCGGTAATGCTGTCGGCGGAAACCGCTGCCGGTAAATACCCAGATCTGGCTATCCACGCAATGGATCGTGTCTGCCGCGAGGCAGAGAAACAGCACGATATCATGACCTCCAAACATCGTATCGACACCGAGTTTAAATTCGTTGATGAAGCCATCGCTATGGCCTCTATGTATACGGCAAACCATCTGGGTGTGAAGGCCATCGCCGCACTCACCGAATCAGGTGCCACGGCCTTATGGATGTCACGTATCAGTTCAGGCATTCCAATCTTTGCACTAACTTCGCACGTTGAAACACGTCGCAAAGTTACGATGTATCGAGGCGTCTATCCGGTTAGTTTTCAGAATGAGAGCTCCGATACCATGCAGGTGAACAAAGAGGCGGTGGATGAATTGCTACGTCGTGGTACCGTTCGCGAAGGAGATCTGGTGATTATCACCAAAGGTGATCTGCGCGGTGTACCCGGTGGAACCAATGTAATGAAGATTGTTCGTGTCGGTGAACACGATGTAGATGCTCTATAACCACAGTGTTTATATGATTGACAGTGGTAATAGAAACTCTAATATCCACTGTCAGTGTTAGATTTAATTTTTTTACTTAAAATATAGGGAGGTCGAAATGGCCCTGGTATCACTTCGTCAATTGCTGGATCACGCTGCTGAAAATGGCTATGGCATGCCCGCATTTAATATCAATAACATGGAACAGGTTCACGCCATCATGCAGGCGGCGGATGAAGCCAACAGCCCCGTTATCATGCAGGGTTCTGCTGGTGCTCGTTCCTACGCAGGCGAACCTTTCCTGCGTCACCTGATCATGGCGGCACTGGAAGAGTATCCACATATTCCTGTGGTTATGCATCAGGACCACGGTTCTGAGCCAGCAATATGTCTGCGTTCCATTCAGTCCGGTTTCAGTTCCGTAATGATGGATGGCTCGCTGATGGCCGACATGAAGACACCTTCTTCATTCGAGTATAACGTTGAGACAACCCGTGAAGTGGTTAAATTTGCTCACGCCGGTGGTGTTTCTGTAGAAGGCGAGCTGGGTTGTCTGGGTTCACTGGAAACCGGTGAAATGGGTGAAGAAGACGGCCATGGTGCCGAAGGCAAGCTTGACCTGGATATGCTGCTGACCGGTGTTGAAGAGGCCGCTGACTTTGTTCGTGCAACAGGTGTAGATGCCCTGGCGATTGCCATCGGTACCTCACACGGTGCCTACAAGTTTACCCAGGAGCCTACTGGCGAAATCCTGCGTATCGATCGGATTAAAGAGATCAACGCACGTATCCCCAATACTCACCTGGTTATGCATGGTTCCTCTTCCGTTCCTCAGGACTGGTTGAAGATCATCAACGACTTCGGTGGTGACATGGGTCAGACCTATGGTGTGCCAGTTGATGAGATCGTCGAGGGCATCAAGAATGGTGTACGTAAGGTTAACATCGATACCGACCTGCGTATGGCCTCTACCGGTTCTGTGCGAAAGCACCTGTCTGAGAATCCTTCCAACTTCGATCCACGTAAGTTCCTCAAGGAATCTACCAAGGCGATGAAGGACATCTGTAAGGCACGTTTTGAAGCATTTGGTTCTGCCGGTAATGCCGACAAGATTAAAGCCATCTCTCTGGACAAGATGAGCCAGCGTTATGCCGCTGGCGAACTGGATCAAAAGATAAGTTAATTATCTGCGATTGAGTTTGATCTAAAAAGGCGACCCCTGGAAGGGGGGCCGCCTTTTTTATGTCGGTGGATATTTCGTACTGTCTATATATTTAGGATAGTGTGTTAGAGCGTTTGTCCGGATACATGAGCCAGCAGAGTGAATAGGCGACCATGCTAACGACGAAGCCTGATATCATCACATCACTTAAGAAATGGCCACCCTGTATAATCCTTCCCAGGCCGATAATACCTCCACCTAAGATAGAGAAATAGATCAGCTGTCTCCGACGCTGGCCAGTTATCAGTAAAGCCAGACTCAGAAAGGCAAATAAAATGGTGGGATGGCCGGAGCTGAATGAGCAATTGGTTTCACACTGATCTGTTATCACAAAAGCAGGTGTAAAGATCTTGTCACCACCAAATTCCATAATCGATATTGGTCTGGCTCTGTCCCAGTGTTCTTTTAAGGTACTGTTTACTATAAGCCCCGGTCCTATACTGAGTGAAAGAAAGAGATATAGGTATGCCTTACTGGTAAATCCAAATATGCTTTTCTTAAACAGTACGGTGAAGGGAATGGCTATAAGTAAAAATATAATTACTGCAGTCGCTAACTTGGGTACCAGATGAAAACTGAATTGAACCCATGGAGTCTGGGCATAATAAAATCCATTTACATCGTCATAAAATAATCCACTAAACCAAAGATCAACTTGTGGAAATAAAAAAAACAAAAGTGATATGACTATAGATGTGTAGAGTAAGGGTTTAGGGATTCCGAACATAGATACTTTCCAAATAAATCTTATGATAGCTGAACAAACAGCCTGTTTAGGTATTTAATTTTTCCAACAGTCTATCCGCATTATCATGCACAAATTTGCGAAAAGCCTCCGCCGGAGGAGAAAGACGTTTACCTTTACGATACACGATATACCAGTGGCGCATGATAGGAAAGCCTTCAATGTTCAATACAACGATGCGCTTTGCTTCCAGCTCCAGAGACAAAGTATGAATGGATACAATACCAAGACCCAGGCCAGCCTCTACTGCCTGTTTAATGGTCTCATTACTGGTCATCTCGATGCCCTTTTTCAGTTTAATCTGATGCTCAGTAAAATAACGCTCCAACACGCTGCGGGTACCAGAGCCAGGTTCCCGGGTGACAAAAACCTCGTTTGCGAGAGTTTCGGCACTAATCATCTCATTGTTATTTGCAAAGGGGTGGTTGGCAGAGGCGACGACAACCAGTGGATTATCCATAAAGCTTTCCGCTACCAGATCCACATCCTCAGGCGGCTTGCCCATGATCACCAGATCTTTTTCGTTATTCGCCAATTGCTGAAGCAGGGTTTCACGGTTGGTAACATCCAGCCGTACGGTAACTGAAGGATATTGTTTGTTATAGGCCGCTAGTAGATGGGTGCCAAAGTTGTTGGCGGTACTGGCGACGGAGATGTCCAGCTTGCCGCGATGTACCCCCTTAAGTGCGGCGATGACCTCTTCCACCTCTTCCAGCTGTTCTGAGATGACACGGCTGTAGTGATATAGCTCTTCACCCGCCTGTGTCAGGTAGGTTTTTTTACCCATCTGTTCGAACAACGGCAGGCCAATGATCTCTTCCAGTTGTCGCACCTGCATGGAGACGGCAGGCTGGGTCAGGTGAAGCTCCTGTGCCGCCCGGGTATAGCTGAGCTGGCGGGCAACAGCCTCAAATACCTGTAATTGCCTAAGGGTTAAATTGCGCATAACAACATCATTGGTGACCAGTGCAAATTATATACATAAATAAAGTCTTATGAAAGCATAACTATAAATAGAATCTTATGGTTTCTATTAAAAATATTGAATTTACTTGATGTTGCAAGCGGGTTTTAATGGCGTCCTGTTAAGTTGGTTATACCAACAGAATACATAAGGTTTTATAGCATAGCGCTTAGGATTACTTGAACTATATTTAACACCCTATACACGCTATAGCCCAGTAAACGACAAGTTTGTTAACGTAGGAGGACTGCACATGGCAGTTAAAAAGTACGATGCGGGCGTAAAAGAGTACCGCGAAACATACTGGATGCCAGATTATTCTCCGAAAGAGACTGATCTTCTGGCATGTTTTAAAATCACCCCACAAGAAGGTGTACCACGTGAAGAAGTAGCCGCTGCTGTTGCCGCTGAATCTTCTACCGGCACCTGGACCACAGTTTGGACCGACCTGCTGACCGACCTGGATTACTACAAGGGTCGTGCATACGCGATTGAAGACGTACCAGGTGACGACACTTGTTTCTACGCTTTTGTTGCCTACCCAATAGACCTGTTCGAAGAAGGTTCAGTTGTAAACGTATTGACCTCTCTGGTTGGTAACGTATTCGGATTTAAGGCCCTGCGCGCACTGCGTCTGGAAGACATTCGCTTCCCAATTGCCTATGTTATGACCTGTAATGGACCACCTCAGGGTATCCAGGTTGAGCGTGATATCCTCAACAAGTACGGTCGCCCTCTGCTGGGTTGTACCATCAAGCCTAAGCTGGGTCTGTCTGCGAAGAACTACGGTCGTGCCTGTTATGAAGGTCTTCGTGGTGGTCTCGACTTCACCAAGGATGACGAGAACGTTAACTCACAGCCATTTATGCGCTGGCGTCACCGTTTCGACTTCGTTATGGAAGCTATCCATAAGGCCGAAGCCGAAACTGGTGAGCGTAAGGGTCACTACCTGAACGTAACTGCTCCTACTTCTGATGAAATGATGAAGCGTGCCGAATACGCGAAAGAGATTGGCGCCCCCATCATCATGCATGACTACCTGACCGGTGGTCTGTCTGCTAACACCCAGCTGGCTCAGTGGTGTCAGGACAACGGTATGCTGCTGCACATTCACCGTGCCATGCACGCCGTACTTGATCGCAACCCCCACCACGGTATCCACTTCCGCGTATTAACCAAGGTTCTGCGTCTGTCCGGTGGTGATCACCTGCACTCCGGTACCGTAGTTGGTAAGTTGGAAGGTGACCGTGATGCAACCTTGGGTTGGATCGACATCATGCGCGACTCTTTCATCAAGGAAGACCGTAGCCGCGGTATCTTCTTCGATCAGGATTGGGGCGCTATGCCTGGCGTAATGCCGGTTGCATCCGGTGGTATCCACGTATGGCACATGCCTGCGCTGGTTAACATCTTTGGTGATGACTCATGCCTACAGTTCGGTGGTGGTACTCTGGGTCACCCATGGGGTAACGCTGCTGGTGCCGCTGCGAACCGTGTTGCGGTTGAAGCCTGTGTTGAAGCACGTAACTCAGGTGTTGAGATTGAAAAAGAAGGTAAGGACATCCTTACTAAAGCTGCCAAGCACAGCCCAGAGCTTAAGATTGCTATGGAAACTTGGAAAGAGATCAAATTCGAATTTGATACTGTTGACAAGATTGACGTCGCACACAAATAAGCCTGTAATTATTGATAGACAATGGCAAGCGGCTTAAATGCTGCTTGTCATTGAATCAACAATATTTATATTGGAGTAAGTCACATGAGTGATGTACAAGATTACAATTCAAGCCTGAGTAATGCTGCTCAGAGCCGTAAATATGAAACTTTTTCTTACCTGCCGCCTTTGACCAAAGAGTCAACACGTGCTCAAATTCAATACATTGTTGATAAAGGCTGGAACCCGGGTATCGAACACACTGAACCAGAAAATGCGATCAGCAACTTCTGGTATATGTGGAAACTGCCTCTGTTTGGCGAAACTGATGTAGATGCTATCCTTGCTGAGATTGAAAATTGTCACAAAGCACATCCAAACAACCACGTTCGTCTGATGGGCTTTGATAACTTTGCACAGTCAGCAGGTACTGCAATGGTCGTTTACCGCGGTAAGTCAGTTTAAGTCTGACAGGCAGTAGCCGATTCAAAAAGGCCCCTGCCCGTCAAAATGCGGACAGGGGCTTTTTTATTCATCGCAACAGAACAGACTGGATAGGATATGGCAAAACCAAGTACATATATTGGCATCGATAAGGATCTGAATGGTGGTATGACCACGATTGGCAAGCTCATCCGTGATGCATGGGTGTTTGGTCTGATTCCAGAAACAGAAACCTGTGAAGGATGGAACCTGGCCGGGGTTGACGCTTTGCTTGATAAGGTCAATGCCGAGTGGGACAAGTATGGCTGTCTGGTCAGTCATTTGCCTGCTGAACTACGACAACGCCATGAAGCAATACACGCTACCGCAATAACAGATGCTAAAAGCGCTGGCTGGTCTGGCGAAGTTGAAACTGAAGACGAAAACTAAGCTAGTAATGATTTATATATTTTATAAAAGGGTGAGTTATGTCTAACCAAGATACCAATGTCGATCCAGCTCAGTACATAATTAAGGACGAGCCCTATTATGAACCTGTTGCCGACGAGATAGCGCTCTATGAAGCAGCTTACAATGCTCGCATGCCGATGATGTTAAAAGGTCCGACCGGCTGTGGTAAGTCGCGCTTTGTTGAATACATGGCGTATAAACTGGGTCGTCCACTCATTACGGTTGCTTGTAATGAGGACATGACTGCATCCGACCTGGTTGGTCGTTTTTTGCTCGATAAGGATGGTACCAAATGGCAGGATGGCCCGCTCACCACAGCTGCTCGCATGGGCGCCATATGTTACCTGGACGAAATCGTTGAGGCACGCCAGGACACCACCGTGGTGATTCATCCACTGACTGACCATCGTCGCAGTTTGCCGCTCGATAAAAAAGGCGAGCTCATCGAAGCTCACCCTGATTTCCAGCTGGTGATCTCCTACAACCCTGGTTACCAGAGTCTGATGAAGGATCTTAAACAATCGACCAAACAGCGTTTTGGTGGTCTGGACTTTGATTATCCTGAGGAAAAGACCGAAATCGCCATTGTCGCCAAGGAATCTGGTATTGATGAAGCTACTGCTGGCAAGTTGGTACAGATTGCCCATCGTGCTCGTAATCTGAAGGGACATGGTCTGGATGAAGGTATCTCAACCCGCCTCCTGGTTTACGCAGGACAATTGATCAACAAGGGTGTTGAGCCAATCTCTGCCTGTAATATGACCATGGTGACACCATTGACTGATGACCCAGACATGCGTGAGACGCTGTCGGCAGCCGTCAGCACCTTCTTTGTTTCTGAATAATTACAAGCAAAGTAGCCAGTAATCGCCCGGTTTTAAATGGCGTCAGACTCATTATATTTGAATCTGGCCCATTGAAACCGGGTGGCTAAAAAAGGTCAAACTAATGTCGATTGATTTAAAAAAATACGAAGCACAGCTAAAGGACGTTGCACCGGAAGTACTCAATGTCTTGGAAAGCACCTTCCAGGAAGCGGCAAGGGTAATGTCACCGGCCGGTTTGGAGAAATATCTGGATGGCGCCAAGTCCTTATGCAATCTTGGTCGTGGTACCGATGTGGTTATCTCCTATTTGCAGGAAATGCCACTGGTGGTAAAAGAATGTGGTGAAGATATTCTTGACGATAGCATCACCGCAGCTCTGAAGCTCTCTTCCATGACCTCAGGTGAAGTGGTTGCGTTATTGTTTAGCAGTATGCCGACTGCCGCTCGTCGTCTGGGTGATGCAGAACTATTACGCGGTTACCTGACCCTGATTCACCAGACTGCATCTACCGCCTCGCGTGGACTGCGGCCAATGCTTAATCATATCGACGAGCTGCTATCCAAATTGACCTTAAGTGGTCTGCGTCGCTGGACCCAGTTTGGCACTCAGGCCTATCGTCGCGACTTCAATAATTTAACCAAGTATTTCAACCTGGAATCACAAGACAGTCGAGCTGTATTACAAAGAGAACGTCGCGGTGTATTATTCATTGATACGCAACGGAAATTAAACTTCTATTTGCGTGCCTTGTGGGGCCGGGATTTTTTCCTGCGTCCAACGGGTGCGGATTACACTGACTTTCGTCCCTATATTGATAACCTGATCTTCCATATGCCAGATGCAGTTGATGATATTAGCGGCATTAAAGGTCTCGAACTATACCGTGCTACGGCCGCGCATATGGCCTCGCACCTTTGTTATACCTCATCGCCTATTTCTGCTGAGCAACTCAGCCCAGCACAGATGTTCTTCATCGGTTTCATAGAAGATGCAAGAATTGAGTATAAGGCGGCTATTGATTTCCCAGGTTTGAAAAAACTCTGGCGCTCGCTGCTCAATATTGACTACGAAGAAGATGTTGAACATCCAACAATGCTGGTACTTGAACGTGTTGCGTTAATGTTGCTGGATAAGAACATATCGAGCGACGACGCTGAGCTAAGCGATTTTATACAACGCTTCCACAGTGAAATCGAAACCGAGCAGGATAACAATCAATACAGTTGGCATATGGGTATTGAGTTGTTTAACCTGTTTAGTAAGCGCAAGGAAGTACCAAGCCTGCGTATTCTTGAACGCATTCGCATACCCTATCGTGATGATAACCGTTTTGTCTGGGAGTTTTCCGAAATCAACTGGGATCAAGGCGTCGAATACATGGCAGCCAGCCAACGTCAGATACGTAGAATGGTCAGCGTCATTGAAATGGCCAATGAAGTTGATTGCGAGCTGGCCGGTGACGATGCACAGGAAATCTGGACCTGTTCCACCAATATGCGGCCCTATGAAGATAATCTGACCGATGAACAGATCAGCTTCAACGATATGTGGGGCAAAGAACCAGTTTCTGACCCCTTTCATTACCAGGAATGGGATTATCAAATTCAGTTGCATCGACCTGACTGGGCTACGGTGTATGAGCGGCGTCAGCCAAAAGGTAACCCGGAAGACATCGAAAAGATTCTTACAGAACATAAGCCCATTGCACACCGTATTAAACAAATTATTGATTTGTTAACACCCGAGGGTGTGCAACGCGTACGCAACATGGAAGACGGTGATGAAATTGATCTAAATGCAGCGGTTGATGCAATGATATCTATCCGGATGGGTGAACAGCCCAACCCACGGATCACCATGCGCAATGTCTTAAAGAATCGTGACCTTTCGGTTGTGATACTTATGGATCTATCTGAATCGACCAATGAAGCTATGGCTGGTTCAGAGAAAACCGTATTACAACTAACCCGCGAAGCGGCTACACTGGTCTCTACTGCCATCAATGGTATTGGTGACCCATTTGCCTTACATGGCTTTGCCTCGGATGGTCGCCATGATGTGCAATATTATCGATTTAAAGACTTCAATCAGAAATTTGATGATGAGACGAAATCACGACTTGCTGGCATGCAAGGTGGACTTTCGACCCGTATGGGTGCGGCAATGCGCCATGCGGGTCAACATCTGCTGAAACAACCTGAGCGACGTAAACTGTTATTGATAGTCACCGATGGTGAGCCGGCAGATATCGATGAACGCGATCCACAGCACCTGCGTCACGACACCAAGAAGGCGGTTGAAGAGTTGTATAGCAAGGGGGTCCTGTCCTATTGCCTAACCCTGGATCCCAATGCCGATAGCTATGTGAAACGTATCTTTGGTGCCAACAACTATACGGTCGTCGACAATGTGGATAAGCTGCCTGAACAATTACCGGTACTTTTTGCCTCGTTGACGTCTTGATCTTGATAGAGGTATAGAGAAAAGATCTCAACGCAGAGGGCGCAAAGGCGCAGAGGACGCAAAGAAAGAACTAGACTTAATTCTTATGTAAGCAAGTCTACGAGAAGGCTGACCCCGGATGAGTTGATCAATAGAAGTAACTCTGCGATCTCTGCGTTAAGCTTTTGCTCGATAGCTCAACAGGCCGTCTTACCCAGACGGTAGGCCTCTATCAGGGCCTGTTTGAACTTTGGTTCGGCATCCAGATCTTCGATGCCCAGCTGATCGCGGGCGATGTCTTCCAGGGCCGTGACTTCACGGTTCTCTTGCCAGAGCTGCTCGAAGGCGGGAAGGTCGAAGCGGCCATCTTGCAGGCATTGCTGGGCCAGGCCGGTGGCGTTGGAATACTGGATCTCATGGGATTCCATGACTTCATATAGATAGGAGTAGGTATCTATTTTGTGTTGCAGGGCCAGGGTGCGGTGCAGATTCGGTAACTGACCGCTCTTTATCATCATCACATCCAGATCGATGGTGGCGGTGGGGGAGTAGCTCTCTCCCTTATAGGAGAACTCGATACTGGCGTCGATACGATTGCTCACGGTTTCTATCCTGTCTTCGTTGGACGGGATATCTTGATTCCAGAATCCATTTGAATCAAGTAGGGAATTAAGTCACATTTCTTGACCAATATCCTTGGTCATAACCCACACTTATTTTATGGTTATAACCCCATGAAATCCATATAAAATATATCCTATAAGTAATTCATTATGGTTTACATTAGAATTATTTATTATATTTCATACACATAACCCCATATTCTCTCCGGCCTCTAGGGGAAATACCTTACATAGGCTTCGGATTTTCCGAATAATTAAGATTATCATTGATTGCTTAATTATCACGCCCGGTCTT
>JAOUJT010000349.1 GCA_029883105.1 Gammaproteobacteria bacterium | reverse complement strand
GATGATATCGGCGTAGAAGTCTCTATGCAGTGGAATGACTCCTATCAGGAGAACATCTTCTGTTACACCAATAATATTCCCCAGCGTGATGGTGGTGCCCATCTGGCAGGTTTTCGAGCTGCCCTGACCCGCACACTGAATAACTATATTGAAAATGAAGGCCTGTCGAAGAAAGAGAAGGTTGCTACCACAGGAGATGATGCCCGTGAAGGGCTGACGGCAGTATTGTCGGTGAAGGTACCAGATCCCAAGTTCTCCTCACAAACCAAGGAGAAACTGGTCTCTTCTGAGGTAAAGTCTGCGGTAGAGTCGGCTGTGGCTGAGAAACTGCAGGAATTCCTTCTGGAAAATCCTGCTGACAGTAAGGCGATAGCCTTGAAGATGGTAGATGCGGCTCGTGCCCGTGAAGCGGCCCGTAAGGCGAGGGAGATGACGCGCCGTAAGGGTGCTCTGGATATTGCCGGTCTGCCTGGTAAACTGGCAGATTGTCAGGAGAAGGACCCTGCACTTTCAGAACTGTTCCTGGTGGAGGGTGACTCCGCTGGCGGTTCAGCCAAGCAGGGTCGTGATCGTAAGTACCAGGCGATCCTGCCGCTGAAGGGTAAGATCCTGAATGTGGAGAAGGCACGTTTTGATAAAATGATCTCCTCCCAGGAGGTCGGTACCCTTATCACCGCCATGGGTTGTGGTATAGGTCGAGATGAATACAATCCGGACAAGCTGCGTTATCACCGCATAATCATCATGACCGATGCGGATGTGGATGGCTCTCACATACGCACCCTGTTGTTGACCTTTTTTTATCGCCAGATGCCGGAATTAATTGAGCGAGGCTACATATACATAGCTCAACCGCCTTTGTATAAGGTGAAAAAGGGTAAGCAGGAACGTTATGTAAAGGATGACAGTGAGCTAAATGAATATTTACTGCAATTAGCCCTGGATGGAACCAGTCTGCACCCCAATGAGGCTGCCCCCGCCATTAGTGGTGTCGCAATGGAAACACTGGCTCAGGATTATACTCTGGCGATGAGTTCTGTTCGTCGTCTATCCAAGCGTTTTAATGCTGCGGTATTAGAGTCTCTCATCTACCAGCCGGTACTGACTGCGGATATGCAGCGAGACCAGTCTGCTATGCAGACGTGGTCAGAGTCACTGAGCACTAAACTCAATGCGAACCAGAAGATCAAGTTCCGCACTATGGTGGAACCCGATGCCGAGCATGGTGGTTATTTACTGCGAGTAATGGTGGTAAAACATGCAGTGGGTAGTGAATATGTTCTCAATAGTGATTTCTTCAGGTCGGGTGAATATCAGAAGTTGACCAAGCTTGGTCAGGAACTGGATGGTTTGGTGGCCGAGGGAGCCTTTGTACAACGAGGCGAGCGCAGACATGATATAGCAAGTTTTGCCGAGGCGATGGTTTGGTTGATGGAAGAGGCCAAGCGTGGACAGCATATTCAACGATATAAAGGTCTGGGTGAGATGAATCCTGATCAACTATACGAAACCACCCTGGATATGGAGAATCGTCGTCTGTTACAGGTGAGAATAGAGGATGCCATTGCTGCGGATGAGATATTTACCACATTAATGGGAGATCATGTTGAACCGCGCAGGGAGTTTATTGAAAGTAATGCGTTATCGGTAAGTAATCTGGACGTATAAGCTGGAAATACCATGTTCATGAAAAAGCCCAGTACAGACTGGGCTTTTTTACGCATAGTTTTGTTTGTAGCGCATAAATATGCTTCGAGGTTACATATTTACACGTAGAAGAATACTCAGATACTCCACCTTTCTATCACCAGAGAGTCGTTATATCGTTACGTAGCAAGAAAAAAAGGCCTGCTGATACAGCAGGCCTTTTGGATGTTGAAGACAGATGGGTCATAGGTCGATCATGGCAACAATCCACGCTGGTACACCCTCATCTTCATCTTCAGCGGTGAGGTATAAGTGGATATCAACCGGCTTTTTTATTCCTTCCAATAGTGTCGTTTTCTGGAATAGGTGCAATTTTTCATCAAGGTCACTCAATAGGGTTGCAGGCAAATCCAGAATATCCATCAGGTTTTGCCCTTTTAGCAACTCTTCATTGAGCTCCAGTCTATCTATGGCGTAATCATTAAAACGGATTATCGTGCCGTCGATGGTGGCAACCAATATTGTGGTTGGGATATGCGCAAAAACTGCCCCAAGTTGTTGAGAATAGGTGGTTCCTTCAGTACTGGTTTGGTGAAAGTAATGCCAGTAACGTAAGCGGTTTATTAATATTGTTGGGTTAATAGGCTTGATGCTGAAATCTGTCGCCCCGGCACGGAAGGCCTCTTCTATTAGCTCATTATCCTCGTGACCACTCATAATCATTATGATGGTGTTTTCGGCTTCCGGCAGCCGTTTAATCTCACGGGTAATATCGATACCGGTACCCTTGCTTCCCGGTAAATCGATGTCCATAAGAATGATTGACGGCTGAAAATCCAGATACTTATCGACTACATCATCGCTACTGGTACAGACAATGTGCTCAAAATCCAGAGACTCGATGGCAGCCTTGTAGAACTCAACCATGTCAGGATCGTCTTCAACGATTAATATTATGCTGCTCATAACCAATTAATTTACTGGGATAAAGACCTGACTATAGCAGATAAAAAAAAGCCCGGGAAATAACTTCCCGGGCTTTTAGGGCATAAGCTGCT
>JAOUJT010000348.1 GCA_029883105.1 Gammaproteobacteria bacterium | reverse complement strand
TCCATGAGTAAGCTGCTGGGTGTCGATACCGGTGGTACCTTCACCGATTTTGTCCTTTATGATCACCACTCCCTCACCATTCACAAAGTATTATCCACCCCGCATGCCCCGGAGCAGGCGATCCTGCAAGGCATAAAAGAATTGGGCCTGGAGCATGAGCAGACGCTGCAAATGGTGCACGGCTCTACGGTAGCGACCAATGCGGTACTGCAAGGCAAGGGAGTGAAGACCGCCTATATCACCAATCATGGCTTTGCCGATACCCTGACCATCGGTAGACAGAATCGCCGCCATCTTTATCAGCTACAACCTCAGTCTGTCGTGGTACCAGTGGCAGCAGAGTATTGTCTGGAAACCGGGGGCCGTATGGCGGCCGATGGCAGCCTGCTGGAACCGTTGACTGAGGTCGATTTGAAGACCTTACATCAGCGTCTTCTCGCACTGGCGCCCGACGCCGTGGCGATCAATCTGTTGTTTTCCTTTTTGGATGACCGTCATGAGAAGGCCATCGAGGCGGTGGTACCTGCGGGTATGTTTGTCTCCCGCTCCTCTGCCATCCTGCCTGAATATCGTGAATATGAGCGTGGCATCACCACCTGGTTGAATGCCTGGGTCGGCCCCCTGGTGGAGAATTACCTGCTGCGTTTACAAGAGGCATTGCCACTGGCTCGCATCTCGGTGATGCAAAGTTCCGGTGGTACCATCGCTGCCGAGCTGGCAGGGGCCCAAGCGGTAAACATGCTTCTGTCCGGCCCTGCGGGGGGGCTGGCGGCAGCCCGTTATGTGGCTACTCAGTGTGGCGAATCACGGCTATTGACCTTCGATATGGGCGGCACCTCCACCGACGTGGCCCTGGTCGATGGCGAACTGAAGCTGACTAGCGAAGGCCGCATCGGTGACTATCCCGTGGCGGTGCCTATGGTGGATATGCATACCATCGGTGCCGGGGGCGGCTCAATTGCCTATGTGGATGGTGGTGGCCTGTTGCAGGTGGGACCCGAATCAGCTGGGGCTGTCCCGGGTCCGGCCTGTTACGGTCGTGGTGGTCAACAAGCGACGGTGACTGATGCCAATCTTGTGTTGGGTCGGTTACGTGCGGAGGCCTTTCTGGGCGGAGGGATGGTACTGGATATGGAGGCTGCCAGATTGGCAGTCACTGCCCTGGCACAAGAACTGGGACTTAGTGTTGAAGAGACGGCCATGGGCATTATTCGCATTGCCAATGAACATATGGCGCGTGCCCTGCGGGTTATGTCAGTACAGCGTGGTATCGATGCGGCGCAGTTATGCCTGGTCAGTTGTGGGCATGTGCCGGGCTCTGATCCCCATCCATGGTGGTGTGCTGTCGGCTCTGGGCATGTTGGTCGCACCACGCTCACGCCAGCTATCGCGCACCTACAACGCGCTGTTGTCCTATATTGATGTGCCTACGATTGCAGAAGAGATGGAAAAGCTGATCGACGCAGGTTATAGGGCTCTATTGGTCGAGGGCTTGGCTCAGGAGCAGATCAGGATAGAGTCCAGTCTGGATCTGCGTTATCAGGGGCAATCCTATACCTTGAATGTTCCCTGGGGTGGCGACCTCGCGGAGGTCACCGCTGCATACCATCGGCTACACGAAATCCGTTACGGCCATGCGATGCGTGAGTTGGCGGTGGAGTTGGTGAACATTCGAGTACAGCTACAGGGGCCGGAGCCAGAGATACCCATCTCCTTTGTCGGTGGCGAAGAGGATGGTTCAATGGCATCCGTTCAACTCTATGCCATAGAAGAGGAGGTGCGTGTGTATATGCGCAGCCAGCTCAGTGTTGGTCAACAGATACAAGGGCCGGCATTGGTTACAGAAAAGATTTCCAGCAGTTTTATCGCCAGCGGATGGTGTTGTACGGTTCACAGCAGTGGCAGTTTAGTATTGCAGCGCAAACTTTAGTTAAGCGGCATGACTGATGCTGATGTCGACCTCTTCTGTTGTCTTCACCGCCTTCAGGTAAGCGATGTTGATGCTACCTAGCCCTAGATGGTTGGAACAGCTCTGTACCTTATCCCATGCGCCTTTTTCATAGTTCGTAATACACTGCAGAATTTCACCCATGGGGCCCTTACGTTCCAACAAGGCCAGCTGCAACTCCGCAGAGAGAGGCAGGTGGGGGACGATCTCTTTCATTGGTTTGTCGATCAGGGCATCGAGGATGGATAACATGCCCGCAGTAAAATAGCTGTCGGGATTGTCCACCCGAATTTGACGTGCGATCTCATAGCTCATATTGGCACGCACCAGCGCAGTGATAAGCAGTTCGTGGGGCTTGTCCTCGATCTTGCTCAGGGCCAGCATAGAGGCCCAGTTTTTTACGTGGGTAATACCAAGAATGATCAAGGCAGACTTAATGCTATCGACCTGGCGGTTCAGACTAAACGCTGCAGAGTTAACAATCTTTAATAACTTGTAGGTGAGGCCTGCATCCATGGCGATGATATCTTCCAGTTCATCCATACCTACATTGGCGTCCTGTATACGGGCAATTAGATGTAAAGTGGAAAGTCTGCTGGCAGGGATATGGGTCCCGGTTATCGTATTTGGTTTGGAGAAGTAATAGCCCTGATAGAATTCAAACCCCAGTTCCTGACAAAGTTCGTATTGGGCCTGGGTTTCGACCTTTTCCGCTAATAGTTTTGCATGGCTTTTGTCACGCAGAATTGTGACATAACGGCGCAGT
>JAOUJT010000347.1 GCA_029883105.1 Gammaproteobacteria bacterium | reverse complement strand
GGATTAATGACTGCGCCCGCTGTGATAGTTCAGGGATACGTTCAATGCTGTATACCTGAGGGATCAACTGAGCCAGGATACTGGTCTGATAACCACAGCCGGTGCCCACTTCCAATACGCGGGTGAGCTCTCTAGCTGACAGTATCACTTCCGTCATGCGCGCCACCACATAGGGTTGGGAAATGGTCTGCCCATAGCCAATGGGTAAAGCGGTATCCTCATAGGCCCTGGTCGCCAGTGCCTCATCAACAAATAGATGGCGGGGGGTGCGACTGAGCGCAGCCAGCACCCTGACATCACTGATCCCTTCCTCTTGTAAGCGAACCACCAATCGATCACGGGTACGCTGAGAGGTCATGCCGATACCCTTGTTTGCCTCAAAGGGATCCATGCAGATCTCCTACCCACTGCGACAACTCTTGCAGACTATTATGATCGGTGAGATCCACCTTCAAGGGCGTAATAGATACACGATTCTGTCGTATGGCATAGAAGTCCGTACCCGGACCGGCATCCTGTTCCGCCCCAGCAGGACCCACCCAATAGATATCACGGCCTCTGGGATCCTGCGCTCGGATCACCGGTTCAGCCTTATGTCGATGTCCCAGGCGGGTGACCTCCATGCCCTCGATCTGTTCCCAAGGCAAATCCGGCACATTGATATTGAGGATGGTATCTATATTGAGTGGGTGGTCCTGTAGACGGGCCACCATCAGCTCAGCCACTCTGGCGGCGGTGTCGTAATAACGTAACTTTTGTCCGGCCAGTGAGATGGCAATGGCAGGTAGGCCCAAAAACCGCCCCTCCATGGCCGCCGCCACAGTACCAGAATAGAGTACGTCATCGCCCAGGTTGGCCCCGGCATTAATGCCGGAAACCACAATATCCGGTTCATGCTGCAACAATCCAGTAATGGCCAGATGGACACAATCGGTCGGCGTGCCGTCAACATAATAGACCGAACTACCCGCATGGTGGCAACGTAACGGGTGTTCCAGGGTGAGGGAATTACTGGCACCACTACGATTACGTTCAGGTGCCACCACGGTGATGTCTGCGTTCGCACCCAGTATACGGGACAACACCTCTATCCCTTCTGCACGATAGCCATCGTCATTACTAATTAGTATTCTCATAATTCCGTTATGGTAGGGAAAGCCCCGTACAGGCACAAGTCAGGCAGATCACAAAGCATGGGAAAAAAACCAGAAAACAGGACTTCACGCAGCGTTAGTGAAACGGATAGCCAGTTATTCCGCGATGCGATAGAAGGTACCCGACAGATTCGCCACGATAAGGTGGAACCACACCGCAAGCCTATCGTGGCCCACAAAGAGGAATCCCTGCCTCATCCGGAAACTATCGTGGATGAAATGTCCGATGATGTTGAGGTGGAGGAGCTGGAAACCGGCGATGAGCTGTTGTTTTCCCGTCCCGGTATCCAACATAATCTGTTGCGTAAACTGCGACGAGGACAGTTCCCCATCGAGGCCGAGCTGGATCTGCATGGATTGCGCATAGAGGAAGCTAGGACAGCCATCGCGCAACTTTTGCGAGAGGCCCGACACAAGCGATGGCGCTGTGTACGCATCATCCATGGCAAGGGTTATGGCTCACAGTCACGGCTTCCGGTACTGAAAAACAAGGTCAACAGCTGGCTGAGACAGCGGGACGAGGTGCTGGCGTTTACCTCCGCCCTCCCCGCTGATGGCGGAACCGGCGCAGTCTATCTGCTAATAAAACGTTAATATTCAACGTATTCGTCACATTTATCTAAACATCCTGGCGATATGGCCGATACAATTACATGATAATTAGTATGTGTATTACACAGGCCGAACATTCTTTGTATCAGTATATCAGTGCATTCGATAACCACTACCCGATCGTGAGAACCGTCAATGAATATCCGCAATAAAATGCTCTTGGGCTCCACCATCCTCACCATTCTGCCCATCTTGGTCGTCAGCACCGTGCTCTACTTTGTGGCCACAAATACCGCCAGCACTGCGATCACCGAGCAGGTGAACAGCCGCCTCACCTCCATGCGCGATGCAAAAAAAGCCCATGTGGAAGACTACTTTAATACCATGCGCGACCAGGTCTTAACCTACGCCAGTAACAAAATGATCATTGACGCCATGCGTGAATTCCGCGCCGCCTTCCAGGGCGCCGATGTCTCCTACAAAATGAATACGCAAAAGCTCGCGGCACTGGAACAGTACTACACAAACCAGTTCGGCAAAGAGTATGAAACCGTCAACAAGGGACGCCAGATAGACAGCAAGACCATTCTCAAGAGTCTGGGTAATACAGGGCAACTACTGCAAAGCGTCTACATGGTCGAGAATCAACAACCGCTGGGCAGCAAGCACAAATTTGATGGCCCGGAGGATAACGCCGATTACAGCTATACCCATGGTCAATACCATCCCTCGATCCGCTACTACCTGGAACAGTTTGGCTACTACGATATTTTCCTGGTAGACAAAAACTCCGGCCAGGTAATCTACAGCGTTTTTAAGGAAAGCGATTTTGCCACCTCATTAATCGATGGAGCCTATGCCAACTCGGGTCTGGCTCGCGCCTTTAAGGCAATGCAAAATGCCGAAGCGGGTCGTTTCCACATCGAAGATTTCTCACCCTACACGCCCTCTTATGATGCCCAGGCGGCGTTTATCTCTACCCCGGTCTACGACATGGGCGAGCAAACCGGG
>JAOUJT010000346.1 GCA_029883105.1 Gammaproteobacteria bacterium | reverse complement strand
TTAAGCAGGACGATAAAGTCACCCACCTCTTGCGGGATCTCATGCGCTGCAACGGCCAGTGCGGTGACCACTCCCAAATGAAAGTCGGTCATAAAGGCGGCCGCGATGAGTATGCCGTCGACAAAATTATGCAGGCCATCACCGATCAGGATCATCATCGTTGACGACATACCCTGATCATTATGCTTATGTCCATGCGGGGCATGGGCCTCACAATCGTGAGTATGACAATGACGCCATAGAACCATCTTTTCCAGCACGAAGAAGAACAATATACCCATCAGCACGGTAGTAGTCAGATCATGTACATCCCTTACCGAAGGGTGAGAAATAGCATGCGGTAACAAGGCAAGGAAAGCCGCGCCTAACAGCGCACCGATGGCAAAACTGACCGAATGAGGCAACAGGCGTTCACGTACGGCGGCGGGCAAGAATAAAAATACCGACGCGGCTAACACGCTCAGTGCACCACCTAACAGGCTAAAGATCAGTATCCAGACCAGGAGATCCATATATTACGTTCTACTCAGGTTAATTCAGGCGAATCATATCACTAAATCATATAAACGATATGGCTATTCTTGTATCCAAATCAGTGCCGCCATACGTCCACAGTCACGCTGACGTCGATACGAAAAAAACAATCGCTCATCTGCATAGCTGCATCCCTCTGCGCCATATACCGCAGTGATGCCCAAGCTTGCCAAACGGAGACGTGCCAGCAGGTAGATATTCGCCAGCCATTTGCCTGCCGATGTGGCCACAAAGGCCTCGCCAGCATTGGGATCACGTAATAGAAAGGCTTCGCGTACCTCGTCACCCACCTCAAAGTACTCAGGCCCAATAGCCACGCCCATCCATACCAAGAGTTCTTCAACCGGCGCATCAAAACGCACTATGGCCGCCTCGACGGCACCATTGAGCAGGCCACGCCAGCCTGCATGTACCGCCGCCACCTGCGTACCTTGTGAATCACAGATCAGTAGCGGTAGACAATCTGCGGTCATCACCACGCAAGGGCGCTGCACACCGCGGGCAAAGCTGCCATCGGCATCGCAGGTTTCCGTAGCGCTTGCCACATCGACGATGTGGGTACCGTGGATCTGATTGAGCCATAGGGGTTCCAGCGACAGATCCAGTATCTGTCTCAATCGCTGACGATTTTGCTTCACATGATCGATATTATCACCCACATGGGTCGCCAGATTCATGCTCGCATACGGAGGCAAGCTGACGCCGCCCAGGCGAGTGGTCATCAGTGCTCGAACCTGTGGTGGCGCAGGCCAGTCCGGCAGCAACCAACCCAGGGTGTCCATTACTGAACATCCTTATGTACGTCTCGGTCCTGCTCCATGGCATCGATCAGCTTCTGCATATCCTCGGCCATGGGCACTTCCCAGGAGACCTCTTCGCCACTGGCGGGATGTATCAAACCTAGGCGGAAGGCATGCAGGGCCTGACGACGGAACTGATGCAAGACCTCGATAAACGCCTCACTGCAGGCCGGTGGCGTACGCAGACGCCCGCTATAGACCGGATCACCGACCACTGGGTAGTGTATATGCGCCATGTGTACACGAATCTGGTGGGTGCGACCGGTTTCCAGTGATACAGACACCAGGCTATGGGCACGATAGCGATCCGCCACCCGGTAGTGGGTGACGGCCTCTTTGCCCGTGTCCACCACCGCCATACGCTTGCGTTCTACTGGATGACGGCCGATGGGCGCCTCTACGGTGCCGCCGGCAGTCATTACCCCGTGTACCACACACTTGTACTGACGAGACAGGCTGCGTGTCTGCAACTGATTCACCAGCGAGGTATGTGCGCGCAGTGACTTGGCCACCACCATGATGCCTGAGGTATCTTTATCCAGACGATGGACGATACCGGCCCTGGGCATTTGTATGAGTCCGGCATCATAGTGCAACAGCCCGTTCAACAGGGTGCCATCGGCATTGCCCACTGCGGGATGCACCACCAAACCTGCGGGTTTGTTTAGCACCAGCAGATCCTCATCCTCGAAGACGATGTTCAGCGGGATATCTTGAGGCAGCCAACGTTCGTCCACCTCTATCTCGGTTTCGAGCCGTACCTGCTCACCACCATAGAGTCTGTCCCGGGGACGTATCTGCACCCCGTCTACCAGGACCTGGCCCTCTTTTATCCATTGCTGCAGACGTGAGCGTGAGTAATCGGTCAGCAGCTCAGCCAGTGCCTGATCCAGGCGATATCCGGCATACGCCAGCGGGATCGCCAGCTCTACCACGTTTGAAGTCTTTTCGGTCTGTTCTGTCATAACGTTTATTCGACCATGCGAGAAGGGTATACTGCCTAGGCTGTCTGGGTTTGTGGCACACTAGTAGAAAATTACCGCGCCATCATGCGTCTAACAGACATAAGCGAATAGGGTAGTTCTAATAATTCGTTCTTAGAAATAGCCATTAGAGAAAAACAGGGGATATTTTAACATATGCATGCACTAAGCCGCCTAGCATTATTACTCATCATCACCGTATTGGCCGGATGTGCAACGACGCCTGACCAGGAAGAAGACATCAGTAAATGGTCAGCAAACAAACTTTATAAAGAAGCTAAAGAATCCATCCGGGTACAAGATTATCTGAGCGCCGTTGACTACCTGGAATCACTGGAAGGCAAATATCCCTTCAGCCCTTACACCAAACAGGCACGCCTGGATCTGGCCTACGTACACTA
>JAOUJT010000076.1 GCA_029883105.1 Gammaproteobacteria bacterium | reverse complement strand
CCAGGGCGAACTGATACAACGGATTGTCGTCTCCCTTGCTCAGTGGCATACGATAACTAAGGTCAAAGTCCAGAGCCTTGGATGGATCGACTATCGTCGAACCTAAGCCTCCAAGCGTGCTGTCTACAGTGTCTGAATTACTGACATTGGTCCCGATAGTCAGTGAACTGCCGGATTCCAGTTGCTTGGAAAAGCTCAGCCCCAGACTGGTAGTGTCTGCGACGGTATTGAGAAAGCCCAGATCATGCTTCAAGCCTCCCTGTGCAGCCATATTCCATCCCAGCTGACTATGGGCAACAATCACCTCCTGATGTGATTTCTCTATCTGTTTTTCGGCTATCTTTAGTGAAGGATAGGTAGCATTAATACGTTGCAACACCGTCAACAGTTGCAAATGCTCTACCGCCATCGTCAATGACGGCGTGGCAAGGCTCAATACCAACAGAGTTTTCAGCAAGATTTGTATTCTTATGCGCGTAAACATGATGCGTCCCTAAGGTTTTAATGCGTGTAATAAAAAGTCACTAATATCTCTGGCCAGGTCACAATCCTTTGTGTACTCGAGCATGGGAAAATCGGCTCCCATTAATCCCATCAGCTTTTTGCGTAGAGGTTCTCCAGCGGTATAAAACATAATACTACCGATAATCATAAGATGGGTGAGTCCAGGATTGGTGTCTCTGAAACTACCATCCTGGCGTCCCTGTTCCAGTGTTTGGATGATGGTGGTAAGCATCTTGACGATATATTGCAGCCCCTCCTGCGGAATATTTTCTGCTCCGGAAGCCAACTCACGCATCATCAATGGTGCTGCGGCCTTGTTTTCACGCAGATTCTCCACCATCGTCTGCACATAGGCCTTGAATTTCTCCTCCGCCGTCTGTTTTGCTTCCACATTGCTCAACAGACGTTCGGTACTGTTGCGCATATTTTCACGAAACACGGCAGCATACAGCTCATCCTTGCCACCGATATGATAATAAATCGTCGCCTTGTTAACGCCAGCATCACGAGCGATCTCATCGATACGCGCCCCCGCCAGCCCGCGTTCGGCAAAGTGCTCGGTGGCGGTGCGCAAAATGATGTCGATGGTGTCCAGGGAGGATTCCGCTCTATTCATAAAATTTTAACTAACCATTTAGTTAACGGGGGACTAAATATATATCCTCCACAGCGAAATGCATAGCAGATCTTTGTAACACTTTGTATCAATACAAAAAAAGGCACTGAAGTCAGTGCCTTGATTTATCAGCGTAGTAGCTTGGCCTAGTTGGCCTTTCGTTCTATGGCTGTGAGGTAGGCCACTATCTTGCTGGAAAGTGGTTCGATGCGCTTGTAGGCCAATTCAGAAGCCTGTGTGTCACCCTTCTCTCTTAATTCTATGATCTCTCGAATAGTCGTATGCAATTCAGCATGCGGCTGCTCCACATCTTTCATCTCCTGAATATGGCCGTATTTTTCTATCCCTTCCGAGTAATACCACTTACCTAGCACACAATCATGGTGCGACACGGCTTGCTCCTTGGTCAGGCCGCCCTTGCCATCAAGAAAATCACGGATACGGGTCTTCCAGGCAAGATGAGCAGACTTGGCTGCGGTTAGATCCACATGCACGCTACCCACCCTAAACTGGGTAGCCAAGGTCTGAAGCTGCATAGCCAAGGCAGCCAGATCACTGGCCGTGGCCGTGGTATGTTTGGCACCTTCTGCGGTCTCGTCGGAGATCTGGGAAATGGTGACCACACTACGATTGATCTCCTCAGCCACGGCGGATTGTTCTTCTGCAGCACTGGCGATCATGGCGTTCATATCATTGATGGATCTGACCGATGTAGAGATCTCATTCAGAGCCTGATCGGCCTCATCTGCCTTGCTGACATTCTCGGCGGTAACCTGCTTACCCTTATCCATGGTGGATACCGCCGTCTTCGCCGCTGCTTGTAGATTTTCTATCATCGCCTGGATCTCGGCAGTCGACTCCTGAGTCCGTGTCGCCAGGGTCCGAACCTCGTCGGCCACAACGGCAAAGCCGCGACCCTGTTCGCCGGCACGTGCCGCCTCGATGGCGGCGTTGAGCGCCAACAGGTTGGTCTGTTCGGCAATATCACGGATAACATTGAGTACTCCACCGATATTGTCCGTCTGTTTTTGTAGATCAGCGATAGTCGTCGCCGCCGTGTCTATCTCTGCAGCCAGGGCATGGATACCTGATTTCACCGCAACCACAATGTCTTTACCATTTCGTGCGGCATCATCAGCATGATGAGATGCCGAGGCCGCCTCATTGGCATTACGTGCGACCTCTTCTACTGTGGCCGACATCTCATTCATCGCCGTAGCCACCTGATCACTCTCACGATGCTGTTTCATAACGCCATTGGCTGTCTGTTCCGTAACACTGGATAACTGGGTAGACGCCACGCTGACCGCATGTACAGAGTCCAGCACCTTGCTCACCATCTGTTGGAACTCGGCCAGCATAGCGTTAAAGGTTTGTGCCATAGAGGTGATCTCATCATGCCCATGGGCATCAGCCCTGAGACTGAGATCTTTATTTTCACAGGCATCAGACATCACGGCCTGTAGGCGTTTCACCGGGATAAGAATGCTACGACTCATAAGGAAGGTGGATACGATTACCGCAAGAAATAGTCCAACAAACATGACCAAACCCACGGCGATCAATTTGGTTAATTCCTGTTCTAAAAACGCGGTCAGCTTTTCTGATACTTCAGCAAGTACCGTCTCACTCTGATGTACGGTGTCACGCATTTGTCCTTGTAGTCCTGCTTTTGATGTCAGACCTTTATTTTGATAGGCCTGTACCATGGCGGTAAAGTCACGTTCATAAACGGCCATGGAGCTGCGTATCTCTGCCTTCTTTTCGCTAGAAAGTGAGACAGCATCAAGATCCTGATAAAACACCACCAGGTCATTATTAAATTTTTCCAGATATTTGATATCCGTGCGCAACATAAAATCCTTTTCTCGCCGGCGTAACATCAGCATATCTTTGGTCAGGGTATCCAGCGAGAGCTCCTTGAGTATCCCCTCGGCCTCATGCACCGCATTTCTCAGGTTTCCACGCAGGCCATCTTTAGGACTCAGACCAATGGTCTGTTGCACGGCTACCAATTGTTTGAAGCTGACCGCGTAATCGTTTAATACCCTTTCAAGGCGAGCGACCTCTTCTCCTACCACTCCATACTTACTACTAAAGGCCTTTAGTGATGTAAGCTTCTCGGTTAGCAGTACAAAGTTCTTATTAAATTTATCCAGATACTTCAGATCGGTACGGGCAAGAAAATCCTTCTCATTGCGACGTAGTGTAAGCATGCCTGCATTGATCTCACTATCCAGTAATCGGGCCTCCTCCATGGTTCGGGTTTCGCTCAACACATAGATCTGTCGACCAAACAGTGCCGCAAAAGCCAGTACGGTAAAGACCACCATACCGTATAATTTTTGTTTTATGGTTAACTTCATTCTCTGTTTCCTTAAAGAGAAAGCCTTCGCGGCTCTATAAGTTACTGGGCATATTAACTAGGCTGAATTATTACTGAAATGCGATCATTAAGTTGTTAAAATTAACACCTATCAGCTACGTAATTGTAAACAATTGTCACACACTCGGCACCACACCAGCGTCTCCCCCCTAACTGCGCCGACAAGCTTTAAGGCATTTATCCTCACCCGTCAGTGGCGAGACACACCCAAGGGTATAGAACTAAGCCTATGGGCCACAACAGCCGATGGTCCCATACACATAAGAGTATCAGACCAAAAGAGCCTGTTTTTCATTGAGCAGGATCAACACATCGATCCTAACCCTGAATTCGAGCGTAAGGCGGTTGAGCTCAAAAGTCTGGAAGGAAAAACTGTCGATGCGCTCTATTTTTCTTCGCAAAAACAGCAACACATCTATGCCTCGCACTTAAAGAGTGCTCAAATTCGAGTCTATGAGTCGGATATACGTCCCATTGAACGCTTTCTGATGGAACGATTCATTACCTCATCCTGTATGCTATCCGGTACTCCCACGCAAGCACAAGGCTATATCGAATATCGCAACCCAAGAGTCAAAACCACCGACTATCATCCTCAGCTAAGCGCTGTATCCTTTGATATCGAAACCGATGGTATGAATGGGCCCATCTACTCCATCGCCGCCATTTATCGAAAGCGAAATGATCAACATCATCAACAGATCTTCTATCTACCGGCTCCACAGGCCCCACCTTTAGCGGATACGGATCTGCCGGTGACACTCTACTCGTCAGAGCAAGCGCTCCTGCAGGGCTTCTTTGCCTGGATACGTGACTATGACCCCGACCTGCTATTGGGATGGAATGTAGTCAACTTTGATCTCTCATACCTGCAAGAGCGTTGCAGAAAACTGCGCATCAAATTCAACATCGGCCGTGGCACTGAAAACGCGAGCATTCTTCCACCACTAAGCAGTCAGCAAGTGGCCATCCCCCGCATTCCAGGCAGAGTCGTATTAGATGGCATAGACACCCTTCGATCCGCGACCTGGTCGTTTGAAAGTTTTAGTCTGGACTATGTGGCACGTGAATTATTGGGTAAGGGCAAGTTGATCGATCACACTGTGGATAAGCTTGCCGAGATACAACGTATGCATCGTGAAGATCCCGATGCCCTGCTGCGCTATAACCTTGAAGATGCACAACTGGTATTTGATATCTTTGACCATGCAGATCTACTTGGCTTTGCCATAGAACGTTCTCGCCTGACCGGACTGACTATGGACCGAGTTGGTGGCTCGGTCGCCGCCTTTGACTATCTTTATCTGCCACGTCTGCATAGACAAGGCTATGTCGCACGGGATATCGGTGATAGCACCGACATTGTTTCTAGCCCTGGGGGTTATGTACTGGACTCACAACCCGGGCTCTACAATAACGTTCTGGTACTCGACTTTAAAAGCCTCTATCCCAGTATTATCCGTACCTTTCGTATTGATCCCCTGGGTCTGGCACAAGCAGGTGAGGATCCGATCCCCGGATTCTCCGGTGGTGAGTTCTCTCGCCACCGCTCTATCCTGCCAGAGATCATCACCCAACTGTGGTCGGCCCGGGATGAGGCAAAACAGCGTAAGGATGCAGCCTTAAGTCAGGCCATCAAGATCATCATGAACTCCTTTTACGGTGTATTAGGAACACCGGGCTGTCGCTTCTTTAGTCCTAAACTGGCCAGCTCCATAACCAGACGCGGCCATGAGATCATTCATCGTAGTAAGGAACAGATAGAATCCTACGGATATCAAGTCATCTATGGGGATACCGATTCACTCTTTGTGTTATTGGGTGACGGTTACAGTGAAGACAAATCAAGAAAGATCGGCGATACATTGGCAGAGGATCTCAATCTTTGGTGGTCAGCGCATATCGAACAAGAGTTTCACATCCCATCCTGTCTGGAGATCGAATTTGAAACACATTATAGCCGTTTTATCATGCCTACTATCCGTGGTTCTGAAAAAGGCAGTAAAAAACGTTATGCCGGTTTAATTCGACATGGAGATGAAAATAGATTGGTATTTAAGGGACTGGAAACTGTTCGCACAGACTGGACGCCTTTGGCCAGACGATTTCAACGTGAACTGTATCGACGGGTATTTCTCAAACTTCCCTACACAGAGTATATTCGCGACACGGCAGAACAGTTGATGCGCGGACAACTGGATACCGAGCTAGTGTATCGAAAGCGGCTTAAGCGCAAGCTAAATGATTATATAAAAAACATTCCCCCCCATGTGCAAGCGGCAAAGAAGTTGTCTGCGGACACAGTGAAAAATATGGCTTGGATAGAATACTATATTACTGTTAATGGCCCGGAACCACTATTATGTCGCGAGAGCGCTTTGGATTATGTGCATTATTTAAACAAACAGATAAAACCCATTGCCAATGGTATACTCTATTTTCTCGATGAGGACTTTGATGGGATCTATAACAAACAGATAAGAATGTTTTAAACCTATTTCTGCTTACTTTGCTTACGCAGAGCGGGGAGATTGAGAGTATGTTCTCCTCGACTCTTAACGACAATTAAACCTTCGGCCTTAAACTGAGTTACCGCACGACTAACACTCTCTTGACGCACTCCCAATATCGAGGCCATGTCATCCCTCGACAACAACTTTACTGTCTTGCTGTTAGTCTCGTCTTGATGTGTGGCGAGAAATAGCAATAGGTTTGCCAAACGTTGATTGACTGAGCCGCTAGAAAAATGGGTAATCCAGATCTCTGCCAACTCACCTTCCTTACATAATCGACTGATCACCGTCTTTTCCAACGCCGTGGTATATTTACGAATACGGTTGAGTTCTCGGTGCGGGATCCGGCACAGCTCCACATCACCTAGGGCAATGGCATCAAAATCATACTCACCTGTTTGCCATGCGCGTAGGCCAAGCGTATCTCCCGACTTTAACAGGCTGGTTATACGTTTGTTTCCATCAGGCATCGCACGTTGCATTTTAACTGTACCTTTCCTTACCGTGAATATGGCGTCATTCGCAGAAGCGCTCAGTATGCTGCTATTAGGAGGGTAAGATACTACTTCTGGTACAAAACGGGCCTTTTCCAAGGCCTGGTGCTCTACTGCGGTAAAGATCGATTTACTTTTTAGCTTACAGCCAAAGCATTGTGTCGTGAGGTTTTTACTGGTCATAGGGTAGTCGTTCAATCTGATGCGAGCTGTTAACATTTTGCTAACATAACACCTATTATCGACATGATCGAAGTAGATATTGAACAAATACGATAATAAATACGTTAACGTAACAAAGTTATCGATATGTCAATTATACATGACAATTTAATGCGATAAATTCGATAATAGTGAGAAGATTTAAAGGGTGTGAATATCAGGCATGCCATATTCTCTCCTAATGAAGTAAAATCTCGCTCTAATTTCTTATAGAACAGACCCAAGCATGAACCAGCCCAAAAATTCTCGCACTACAAGTGTTTCTATTGACCATGTGCGTATCGGAGGCGGAGCCCCGGTAGTTGTACAGTCCATGACCAATACTGACACCGCCGACGCCATGGCAACGGTTATGCAGATAAAGGAATTGGCACTGGCGGGCTCGGAGCTGGTTCGCATCACCGTAAACACCGCTGAAGCCGCAAGCCAGGTCGCCTACATCCGTGAACAGTTGGACAAGATGGGTATCAATGTCCCGCTAGTTGGTGATTTTCATTTTAATGGACATAAACTGCTGGCCAAGTATCCCGACTGTGCCCAGGCCTTATCTAAATACCGCATCAATCCCGGGAACGTAGGCAAAGGTAAGAAACGTGACGAACAGTTTGCACAAATGATCGAGTTTGCCGTGCGCTACAACAAACCGGTGCGCATCGGTGTTAACTGGGGCAGCCTGGATCAGGAACTGATGGCACGAATGATGGATGACAATGCCCGCTTACCCATTCCCAGAGAAACCGTCGATGTTATGCATGACGCGCTGATTACTTCGGCCATCGATAGCGCAAAAAAGGCCGAGGAACTGGGGCTGGCACATAACAAGATCATCCTCTCCTGCAAAATGAGTGGCGTACAGGATCTGATCAAGGTCTATGAAGATCTGGCACAGCGTTGTGACTATGCCCTACACCTAGGTCTGACCGAAGCAGGCATGGGCTCCAAGGGTATTGTCGCCTCCACTGCCGCCCTCTCTATTCTGCTACGCCAGGGCATCGGTGACACGATTCGTATCTCTTTAACGCCTGAACCCGGCGAGTCACGGACTACCGAGGTTATTGTCGCTCAGGAGATACTACAAAGCATGGGCATGCGTTCGTTTACCCCCATGGTAATCTCTTGTCCCGGCTGTGGACGTACTACCAGTAGTTACTTTCAAGAATTGACACGAGATATCCAGCTCTATATACGCGAGCAAATGCCTGAGTGGAGCACTCGTTATCCTGGTGTAGAGGAGATGACTGTTGCAGTGATGGGTTGTGTGGTGAATGGCCCCGGTGAAAGCAAGCATGCCAATATAGGTATCAGTCTACCGGGGACCGGTGAAACACCGGTGGCACCCGTCTATGAAGATGGTAAAAAAACAGTCACCCTTAAAGGCGATAACATTGCGCTGGAATTTCAGCAAATCGTTGAGAATTATATAGAGAGTCACTACATCAAGTCTTGAGTCCCCTCCTCTGTGGCCGTTCTGCCGTATCCAGAATACGGCAGTGTATCTAAGCCCTTCACTGCATTCTCTATTTATAAGCGCCAAATAATACAGTCACTAAGTCAGCGGTAACAGAACATTATTAAGTTTTGAAGATCACCAGATAAGAAAATAATATGCTTAATGACGAAAGAAGTATCAGCCGTAGATAAGGAATCAAAATAATATTCCGCAAGCTCGGAATAAAAAATTGGTTGGTACAGTTTGGAGGTTTGGTCAAGGCTGGATAAATATGGGGTGGCTGACGGGGCTCGAACCCGCGACAACAGGAATCACAATCCTGGACTCTACCAACTGAGCTACAGCCACCATAGAACTTATTTGATCCCACAGGTTCGAGACCTCCGGGTAGCGCTTTCGCGCTGTCCACTTCGCTATTGCGAAGTGTCGAACCAGTTTGATCGATCGCAGGTTCAAATCCTGCCTGGTTCAATGCAATTATTTATTGGCGCGCCCGGCAGGATTGATACCCCTCCGGGCAGCGCTTTCGCGCTGTCCACTTCGCTATTGCGAAGTGTCGAAACAGTTTGATCGATCACAGGTTCAAATCCTGCCTGGTTCAATGCAATTATTTATTGGCGCGCCCGGCAGGATTCGAACCTGCTACCCTCGACTTAGAAGGTCGATGCTCTATCCAAATGAGCTACAGGCGCATGTTAAATCGAACTTTGGCCGCTTAGCACGCCGAATGAAAATATTCATTTCCATTTACATCTGAAATCTGGCCAGGAAACATCGCTTCATCAAGCCCGATCTACAACCGGTCACGGTCTACGAAAACCATCGACCAATAAAATTGGTCGGGGAGGAGGGATTCGAACCCCCGACATCCTGCTCCCAAAGCAGGCGCGCTACCAGACTGCGCTACACCCCGAAACTGCGAACTAATAAATCAGCCCTAACAGGGCGAAGAATAATACCCGCGAAGAGCTTTGCCGTCAATCATCAGATACAACATTCTTGGCAGCGTACCTCTGGCGTGCGAAAATGGTTTTTTCCCACTCCACGTCCGGGTAGTCATGAGCGCAAAAATCATTGATGGCAAGGCCATCGCCGCACAAATTCGCGAAGAGATCAAATCGAAGGTGACTGAACGGGTTGCTCAAGGCCTACGCCCACCAGGCTTGGCTGTGGTCCTTGTAGGTAGTGATCCTGCTTCACAGGTCTATGTGGGCAGCAAGCGCAGAGCCTGTGACGATATAGGCTTTAAATCGGTATCATATGATCTGCCTGCCCACACCAGTGAGTCGGACTTATTAGTACTGATCGATCAACTCAATGCTAATCATGAGATTGATGGCATCCTGGTGCAATTCCCCCTGCCCGAGCATATCGATTCCGAACTGGTGATCGAGCGCATTCATCATGATAAAGACGTAGATGGTTTCCACCCCTACAACATCGGACGTCTGGCCGTGCGTATGCCGGTATTTCGCTCCTGTACCCCTTATGGGGTGATGAAGCTGTTAGATGGTCTGGATGAACCTATTAAAGGCAAAGAGGCGGTAGTGGTTGGTGCCTCCAACCATGTGGGCCGTCCCATGGGGCTGGAACTGCTACTGGCAGGTTGTACCGTGACCACCACCCATCGCTTTACACGTGATTTAGAGTCACATGTACGTCGCGCCGATATTATTGTGGTCGGTGTTGGTAAACCCGGATTGGTCAAGGGTGAGTGGATAAAGCCAGGCGCCATCGTTATCGACATTGGCATTAACCGTACCGAGGAAGGCAAGCTGGTGGGGGATGTTGAATTTGATGTCGCCAGTCAGAATGCCAGCTGGATTACACCAGTGCCCGGCGGTGTTGGGCCAATGACCGTGGCTATGTTGATGTATAACACCCTCTATGCAGCGCAAAGGCTGCACAAAGAGTCGTAAAACAGAAACGCTATTGAGGCTGTAGGAAATTACCTGCAGTCTGCGCCAGTCCTTTAAAACATGCCGCATAGGCCTTGCTGGTCATCACTGTGTTGGTTCTACCTTCCAACGCCTCTTTCTCATCGATATCCAGAGAGATAAACACCTCTTTACCCAGATAGCGACCACTGCATCGTTCGAACAAAAAATCTGCTGAGGCATCAAATGTGCGGAAGGCATGTAATTGATCAGAATAGTTGTGAAGACTAAGCAGTGTTTGCGTCGGAGCATTACGATAATTCGGTAAATAGGCCCCGGCGTAATCACGAATAATCCGCCCCCGTTGATCATAAATATACAACTCTATCGCATGCAGATTTGCTGGCGTTTCTCGCTCCCATTGCAAACGTGAAAGCAAGCGTCCCTGGGCATCACGATATTCCTCTTCAATGTAAAAATCAGGCTGTGATGCATAACCACCCGGCTTACTCGTCTTGCCGATATCTTGTGCAACTATCATCTGTTCATGCAAGGTCAGTATATCTGTAACAAACTGGTTCCATATTTGTATATGGGTTTTGTCTTCCCTCATACGCGAAGGCTGTTCGTCGGCATAGACCATACTGCCAGTAAGCAGACAAAACATACTTATCACCAGAATGCGGCGTCCTTTTATCCACAACATTTTTCTCTCCTTTTGATAGATAGTATCCAGCGCGAGCAGATTATTATGTTCACCTTTACGGCGAGTCTCCTACTCTCTACGCCAGATGGTCCCATTTGGACCATCTTCCAGTACTATCCCCTTCGCT
>JAOUJT010000345.1 GCA_029883105.1 Gammaproteobacteria bacterium | reverse complement strand
CGCAGCGAACCAAATCACTACAGCGGCTTTCTCAACTCTAAAAAAGCGAATTAAGGCTTCTTAGGAGTCTGATAAGGAACTTCTTTCTGGAAAGATTCCCAGATAGTGTCATAACCAACATAACCTTTTTCGTTAGCAGGCATTTGACGGGTTGTCAGAAAACGACTCTTGCCTTCTGGAACCTTAGGTCTAGCAGGTGCTCCACTCATAATTATCTCTCCTCAATGGTTAAACGGGAGTATTAATAAAGCCTATGTCAGCATCTCCCACAAAACTGACAGACTTAAAACTAACTAGCGCGTGTAATGCGCCTTGGTTGGTATCACGTGCCTCACACCCCCCTGAGGATTTTCAACATCGCCCTTGTAACGGGGAATGATGTGAATGTGCACATGTAAGATACTCTGTCCGGCCGCCGGCCCCACATTGACGCCGATATTGTAGCCATCCGGACTGAATTCCTCATCGATAAGCTTTTTTTCCTCGTTTATCAGCTCCATGCACGCAGCCACCTCTTCCGGGGTCAACTCGAAAAAGCTGGCTACATGACGACGGGGAATAACCAGGGTATGACCCGGGCTCACCCCATAGCTATCGCGGGCGCTGTAAGCAAGTTCACTCTGCAGTGATACCCCACGTGCATCTTTACAAAACAGGCAAGGATTATTTGGGTCTCGCTTTTTTTCTTGTTTTTCTTCAGACGACACACTTCAGCTCCTGGCAACCATACTTATTCATCGTTCACTATTGCACGGGTACTTTGGTAGCACCTTCAACTTCCGGACTTTGCTCTACCTTGCCACCGAATTCGATCTCCTCCTCGGTAGCTTCACGTACTTCCATAATATCCAGTCTGAAGATGACTTCACGGCCACACAGGGGATTATTACCATCGAAGGTGATAGATTTTTCATCCACTCTGGTGACAAGAAAACTTTTCGTGTCGCCGTTATCGTTTTCCATCAGAATGGACATACCTACTTCCCGATAGTCCTCGGGCACGCCTTCAATCTGTTCGATAACAACCAGAGACTCATCTCTGGGGCCATATATCTGGTTACAGTCTATTGGTACCTCGATAACATCCCCTGCCAGTCTTCCTTCCAGCTCTGCGGTAATGGCCGGAGCCAAAACTTCGTTCACTCCATGAACATAGCCAAGGGGGAATTCAACCTCAGTAAGGACATCCCCGGTCTTCTGATCGATGACCTTGTACATCAGCTCGACGTATTTGCCGTTCGTAACAGCTTGTTTCGTTTCTTGTGTCATGTTGTAAGCTTTAATTCTGTTAATAAGGAATAGGAGTTAAGTAACTTGTCGTTAATTGCTATCAGAAAATAGAGGCAGCAAAGATTCGGATTTCACCTCTCTCATAGCCGATTACCAGGCGTCCCAACCATTCACCCTCTTTCTTGGTGCTGCGAACACGGTAGAGAACCGTAACATGCTGACCACGGCGAATGGTGCCGAGATAATCGTAATCGGGATCCAGACTTCTGGTCAGTTCGCTTTTGGCGAACTGTTTGCCTATCTCCACCTCATTCAGACCAAGCAGCAGGTCATAAGAAAACTTCTTGGTAAATTTACCGTACTGACCTTTGTTGGAGTACTTGATCAGGTCTTCCCACATAGGATGTGCGATGGCCAGTAAGGCCTCATCGCTCATTTCGATAATGTTGGGCTGTTCTTGTGTATCCATAGCTAATTCAGTTGTCATATTAATGTGTCTATTGTTGTCAATAATCAGGCTTCTAGTTAAGCAAAATAACTATAAGTAAACAAGGCCTGAGAATCTTTGCATCCGTAAAAAAAAACACCAGCAACCCCTTTAAAAACAAGAAGTTGCTGGTGCTATTCTGCCATTAAGGCATATTGCTACTCGTCATCACCTACCAGGTGGTAACAAGGAGCTTTCTCCATTGTATATTCACCTGTTTTGGGATCACGACGAGAAACGGTCAGTACATGCCAGTTCTCATCATCCAGCTTCATCACATCACCACGGTAGTAATAACCGGGCCAGCGAGTCTCCTTACGGAACATGGTGTGCTGCATAACGGACTCGGAAGTGAGCAGACGATGCTTCAGTTCCCAGGCACGCAACAGCTCATGAATATCTTCCGCTGCAATCTTCTCCAAATCTTCCTCAAGGATTTTCATTTTCTTGAGGCCGATACTGAGAAGCTTTTCGTTGGTCATGTAGTTAACAGTTACACCAGCACAGTACTCATCCATCAGCTTCTGCAGACGGTCAAGACCCTGGCGTGGGTTGATGTAGTTTGGATTCACTGAACCGGCAGTGATCTCGTTACGATTAACAGTGTAATGCTCCATAGGCTTGTAGACTTCAGCCTTACGGTCATTAATCTGCTTATCAGAAACCACGATACCTTCGGCCTTGCCATCATCAATGTACTTACAGGCAGCCTTGGCAGCCAGACGACCCTCGGTAAAGGAACCGGAGGAGAAGGCGTGAGGTGTACCACCCACGGCATCACCGGCACCGAACAGACCTTCAACGGTGGTCATACGGTTGTAGCCCCAGAAGTATTCCTCTGGTGATAGATCCTCAGGACCGGAACACCATGCGCCACAACCCGTAGCGTGTGAACCCATTACATAGGGCTCGGAGGTGGTCAGCTCAGGGTTTTCGTACTTGGGATCCACGTCGGTGGCTGCCCATAGCACGGCCTGACCAACGGTCATACCGAGGAAGTTATGCCCG
>JAOUJT010000075.1 GCA_029883105.1 Gammaproteobacteria bacterium | reverse complement strand
CAGACAGTGGCCGACTGGCCAGGGCCAGCTCCAGTCCACCACCCAGACACATACCATGGATCATCGCCACGGTAGGACAATTCATCATCTCGATACGATCCATCACCGCCTGGCCACGACGAATCAGCTCAAAGGCCATATTGGGATCCGTCAGGCTGGTGAACTCCTTGACGTCGGCACCAAAGATAAAACCACTCTTTTTCGCCGAAGCGATCACCAGACCGCGAATAGATTCAGCGCCCAGTTCATCGAGGATCGCATTCAACTCGTCCACCACCGCATGGGAGAGGGTATTGGCAGAACTGTCCGCGCAATCCAGATAAGCCCAGGCAATACGATCCTGATCGAGCTCCAGTTGCCAGTTGTTATATGTTTTTGTCATCGCCTACTCCATCCCTCTTTCCACCAGTACCGCACCACCCTGGCCACCACCTATACAAAGGCTGGCAATGCCGCGTTTGGCATCCTTGCGTTGCAGGATATGTAGTAGATGTAAAATGATACGTGCGCCGCTCGCACCCACAGGGTGTCCCAGAGAGACCCCGCCACCATCGATATTAAGACGGTCCGTATCTACTTCACCCATCGGCTTCGACAGTCCCAGCTCTTGTTTGCAGTATTGCGCTTCATTCCAGGCGCGTTGATTGGCCAGAACCTGGCCAGCAAAGGCCTCATTGATCTCGAAGTAATCCACATCATCCAGCGCCAACTTGTTACGTTTCATCAGTGGCGTCATCGCGTGCACCGGGCCCAGTCCCATTTGTGCAGGGTCCAGCCCCGCCCACTCGCTGTCCACAAGTCGCCCCAGTACCGGTAGAGCATATTTTTTCACCGCCTCTTCACTGGCCAGCACCAGCCAGGCCGCACCATCGGTGATCTGCGCACTATTGCCCGCCGTCACCAGGCCGTAGGGGCGATCGAATACAGGCCGTAGCTTGCCCAGCTTGGCCATGTCACCGTCCCGGCGCAGGCCATTATCGAAGTCGTAGAATCGGCCATCATGATCGTAAACCGTCTCCAGCTCAGTAATATGACCACCATCCTGAGCCGCCGCCAGGCGTTGATGACTCATCAAGGCGTAGGCATCCATCTCTTCGCGGCTAATACCAAAACGGTAGGCCAGATTCTCCGTGGTTTGCCCCATAGAGAGACCGACGATGGGGTCTGAGAGACCACGCAAGAGGCCGATAATAATCTTGAAGTGTCGGGGTCGCAGTTGCGATAGCGCCTTCAACCTGGCCGTGAATGACCTAGCCTTGGCCCACTGCCCTAACCAGATGACCATGGCCTGGTCCAGCAGGATAGGTCCGTGACTCATGGCCTCTGTACCACCGGCCAACACCAGCTCAGAACGCCCCATGGCGATGTTTCGCGCCGCCGTATCTACCGCCTGCATACCAGAGGCGCAGTTACGTTGCACAGTAAAGGCCGGCACCTTGTCCCCGCAGCCAAGACGCAGGGCCACAATACGGGCAATATTCACCTCATCAGGGCTCGGCATCACACAACCCAGGATCACCTCATCCAGCTGCTCCGAAGCAAACGGCATTCTCGCTAGCAGCTTACGGCCAGCCTGTGTAGCCAGGTCCGAAGCACTAAAGGGACCAGGGCGATCCGTCGCCTTCAGATTGGGCGTCCGCGCACCATCGACGATATACACAGTGCGCATCTTGGGCATACTGCTGGCACTGCTTTTTTTCTTTGTCGCAGCGCGCTTCTTGGTCGGACTGGCGGCTTGCTCTGCCATCGTCTACTCCTTATTTCCAATAATCTTGGGCAAAGTCATCCACCTGGATCACCTTGTCACGTGCCGCAACCGCGGCCTTAAACTGCTCTACCTGGTGCGCATCTATCAGGCCCTTTTCCAATCCCAGCTCGGCCAATTCCAACTCTGCTGCTGCGGGCAACTCGCCATCCTTGACCGCCTGACGCAGAAGTTTTTGGATCGCGGCTGCATCAACCACCTTATGCAGCGCATCTTCCATCGCGCCAAAGGGATCTTCATTACTACCTCCAAAGAATGCGCCTGCGGTGAGACGGTCCCTGGCCAGACCCGGAGCCATGAGCAACTCTGCCAGCTTATGACCCAAGTGATCCCTTGGCGCAGACCAGAAACGGCCGCGAGGAAAGATCACCAGACGCATCAACCAGGAAACCGGGGTATTGGGGAAGTTGCGCATCAGCCCATGCAGTGACTCCTGCACTGTAAACAGGGCATCCTCACACACCCATTGCACCAGCGGGATATCCTCTTCAGGTCGGCCACTGTCTTCAAAACGCTTCAAGGCTGCAGTGGCTATGTAGAGCTGACTAAACACATCCGCCAACCGACCGGACAACTTCTCCTTGCGCTTCAAGTCACCGCCCAGTACCAACAGCGAGAGATCCGCTGCCATGGCAAAGCAGGCGCTCATACGCGAGATCTGCTGATAATAGCGCTTCATCGGCCCGGAAGGTGCCGAGGTCAGACGCGCATTGGAAAGACCCAGAAACAGGCTGCGCATCATATTGCTAATGGTAAAACCAATGTGGCTAAACAAGGCATTGTCAAACTGATTCAGGCCGCGGGCCGCATCGGGATTGGCCACCGCCTCCATCTCCTTCAACACATAGGGGTGGCACCGTATCGCCCCCTGACCAAAGACGATCATGCTACGGGTGAGGATATTGGCACCCTCAACCGTGATGGCAATGGGGATGGACTGGTAGGCGCGAGCGAGGAAATTATTTGGCCCCATGCTGATACCACGGCCACCCAATACATCCATACCATCGTTGACCACCTGACGCATGCGCTCGGTGAGGTTGTACTTGGCAATGGCCGAGGCCACTGCGGGTTTTTCACCCATATCCACCGCACCACAGGTCATCTCACGGGTGGCATCGATAGCATAGGTATGGCCGGCGATACGTGCCAGCACCTCTTCCACCCCTTCGAACTTACCGATCGGTAACTTGAACTGTTCACGTACCCGTGCGTAGGCACCAACCATGCGACTCACCAGCTTACCAGCACCACTGCTCAACGAGGGTAACGAGATAGAACGTCCTGCGGCGAGACTCTCCATCAACATTCCCCAGCCCTGACCGGCACGTGTGGGGCCACCGATGATCCAGTCTATGGGGATAAACACATCCTTGCCGCTGTTGGGACCGTTCATAAAGGCCATATCCAGTGGCGCATGACGACGACCTATCTCCACCCCCGGGGTATCGGTGGGTATCAGTGCACAGGTAATGCCACGTTCTTCCTTATCACCAATCAGACGTTCCGGATCATACAGCTTGAAGGCCAGCCCCAAGACTGTCGCCACAGGGCCCAGGGTGATATATCGCTTGGCCCAGTTGAGGCGTATGCCCACCACCTCCTTGCCATCGAATGTTCCCTTACAGACCACACCCGTATCGGGCATAGCCCCGGCGTCACTACCGGCGCTGGGGGCAGTGAGGGCAAAGCAGGGGATATCTTCGCCTGAGGCCAGACGTGGCAGGTAGTAGTCGCGTTGGTCATCGGTGCCGTAGTGCAGCAACAGCTCGGCAGGCCCGAGGGAGTTAGGCACCATCACCGTTACCGCTGCAGAGATAGAACGGCTGGCCAGCTTGGTCACCACGGCAGAATGTCCAAGGGCAGTAAACTGCAGGCCACCGTAACGCTTGGGGATGATCATGCCAAAGAAGCGTTCCTTCTTCAGGAAGGCCCATACCTCGGGGGATAGATCGTGCAGCTGGTTGGTAGTCTGCCAGTCATCGAGCATGCGACATAACGCTTCCACCGGTCCTTCGAGAAAGGCCTGTTCCTCACTGCTTAATTTGGGCGTGGGATAGGCGTGTAACTCCTTCCAATTGGGGTGACCACTAAACAGCTCTCCCTCCCACCACACCGTACCGGCGTCCAGTGCCTCCTTTTCGGTACTGGACATGGCGGGCAGCATACGCTTAAAGATACGAAACATCGGTGCGCTTAACAGGTGTCGGCGGATGATACGAAGATTAAATAACAGCGCCAGGGTGATAAAGATCACCCAGCTGCTATTCAACACAAAGGGATTGGCCTGGTTCAACCAGCCCCAAAACAACAACCATCCGGCAATGACAACGGTCCATAACCAAAGCCTGGCGCGGTGATAGGAGAGTAGCCAGGCTCCAAGTATGCTGGCGATGACATAGATACTCGTTAACATACAAACTCCGTTTTATTATTGTTGGCAAGGCATGGGCACTGAACGCCTCCCGTGTCCTCAACGTCATAAATCAATGCTTCTTGTTGCAACTGGGACAGTACTCTCATCTCAGCAGTTCCCGCAAATGGTTACAGGCATTAACCATATTAGCGTTTTCATAGTTAAGAACATAGCATAACCACTGCCAACACTAGAGCGCCTGAGAGAAAGAAATGTAAGTTATCTGTGAAAAGTTTGTTATATCAGTCCCCCCTGTTGCTTTACTCGTGCAGTGACGTGGTCGATACCATTTTTTATCCGATTATCGTATGCTGATCAATCTTATATGCGGGATGGTTTGCTCTCTTAGCCGTCGACCAGCAACGGAAACGTCAAATAGATGGAACAACAATCTGACGCAACAGAATGGTTTGAGGATGTCGATTTTCGACGTCTCAAGCTGCGATTTTTAGACGTCAATAAGAATCGTCTGCAACGCGTACAGTCCACCTTCAAACCACAGAAACAGACCTTCCTACATCTGCTGCCACTGATGTTCCAGGTTAATCACCCCAGCCTGCCCGGTTACGTCTCCAGTCGCTGTCCCTGCGGCATCAGCAACTACCGACCGGATAAACAGGTACTGGATGATGCACAAACTCTGATCCGTGGCTTCACCCCTCCCCGCGGAGCCCTGCGTGAAGACATCCACGCCCTCTACCTGATGGGCAGCGCCGGTACCATCGCCTTTTCCGAAAAGAGTGATCTGGATATATGGATCTGCCACGATCCGGAACTGGATGAGGAACCGCAACAACTATTATTACAAAAGGCTCGTGATCTGGAGAAATGGGGGGAGAGCCTGGGCTTGGAGGTGCATTTTTTCCTCGTTAACGCTGACACCTTTCGCTGCGGCAACGTCGAGGATCTGTCGGCCGAGAGCAGTGGTTCAGCCCAACATGTATTACTGCTGGAAGAGTTCTATCGTACGAGTATCCTGTTAGAGGGGCGTTATCCGGTGTGGTGGCTAATCCCGCCACAAATAGAATCGCTGTATGACGATGCAGTCGAACACATACTGCAAAAACGCTTTATCAATGCCAACGAGGTCATCGACTTTGGTGGCCTTGGCAACCTGCCCAGCGAGGAGTTCTTTGGCGCCGGGGTGTGGCAGTTGTCCAAGGGCATCAACTCACCGTATAAGTCTGCCCTCAAGATCCTTTTGACCGAAGCCTACGCCAGTGAATATCCTCAGGTGCAATTGCTGGGTATGGAATTCAAACAGCGGGTGCATAACGGGATCAGCGATGAGTTGCCACTCGACCCCTATCTGATTCTGTCCGAACGACTGGAACAGTATCTGTCCCGGCATAATGAACAACGTCTGCAACTGGCCCGTCAGGCCTTTTATTTAAAGATACGTGCCCCCCTGTCTAGAACCGCGCCGGCCCGAGAACAATGGCGCTATGACACCATGCGTGAGATGGTTGATCGTTGGGGCTGGGGCAAGCCCGAGGTATACCATCTGGACAACCGCTCGGAGTGGAAAGCCGATGTGGTGGAGTCTGAACGAAAGACAGTGATCCATGAACTGACCCGTAGCTACCAGGCTTTGTCTGATTTCGCCCGCAAGACCGAGGCCGATTCGCGCATTAGTAAAGTAGACCTCAATATCCTGGGTCGCAAACTGTTTGCGGCCTTTGAACGCAAAGCTGGCAAGATAGACATCATCAACCGTGGCATTGCCAAGGACTTGTCAGAAACCCATCTCACCATTCACCAGAGCAATAATCGTGAAGGACGTCTGCTATGGCTACTATTCAGGGGCCAAATACCGACCCAGGATGTTGCGCGTAGCTCCCCCCTGAAAACCGCCAGCACCCTGATCGAACTTATGTGCTGGTGTTATTTCAACGATGTCATCAGCCCTGCCACTAATTTGAGCGTGTTTAAGCAGGGCAGACTCTATCCTCTGGAGGATGCCACCGCCATCTATAAAAGCCTGGATAAGCACTTCCCCGGCAAGGCGATCTTTGATCCCGATTTTGAGGACATCTCACAACCGGCCGGTCTGACCAATAGCATCGCCTTTGTCAATCACCATGTCCCGGTGAGTGAATTGCCCAGTAGCAAGGCCGTGCCTCGGGGCAACAGCAATTATGATGCCTTCAGCTTTAGCGGCCTGCACATCAATCTGGTGAAACGAATCGATTGGGTATTCACCAATAGCTGGGGAGAGATCTACTGCTTCAGCTATTTTGGTCATCAGGGGGTGAAAGACTTTCTTTGTGAATACCTGTTACACCTTAGGCACCACGACACGCGCCCGGTACCAGCACTGACAGTCTATCCCTTCACCATGGAATACGCCTCAGTGATCAGTGGCCGTATGGAGACCCTGTGGCGGGATCTGGCACGCCGTTACACCAATGCCAAACATCGCCATATATACCGCTATTTGATGTCGCTGGAAAAGGGCTATCTGTTACTGGATTATGTGGATAAGAGTCCGCATGGTATTCAGATTGACAATCAGGCCTCCAGTTTGTTCAAACAACTGGCGGCACCCAATCCCTACTACCGCAATCTCAGCGTCGACCGCTATACCCTGGGCAATATGGTCATACCCCAGTTGTACGAGCGCAATGTAGAAGACAAGATACAACTCTTTTACATGGAAAAGCCCGACAACAAGATCGATATCTATGTGCTGGATGAAAAAGGCTCACTCTATTTTCATAGTAGTCCGCTCTACAACGCGGCCATACTACTCAGCCACTACGTCGAGTTCATCGGCGCAGTGCTCAAGCGTATCGAGATAAATAGCTTTCATTATGATGACAGTGCAAGCATCGATACACAGTTGAATCTCTACCAAATAAAACGGGAGCATGGAAAGTATGTCTTTGGCGCCCGAATTCTGCATGAGCTTAGGCCGCATAAAGACATTCGTATTACCGCTATCTGTGAAAATAGTCCTAACAACCAGCGTAGTTACACCATCTACTGTGGCGACCATCGTTATTCCAGTCTGGAGCATGGCTCTGCTCTATTTAGTGTTGTTGCCGAAACTGTAGTTACGCTGCGCAAGGACTCCGGCACCTATCCCATCCATATCTCGGACATTGACTTTTCCAGTAAACAGGCCGATATCACGCCCGCCGGACAGAGACAAACCAGCCACTATTTGAATCAAAAACGTTATCTGGAACATCAGTTGAATAAAGCGATTTCGAGCTTTGAGGATAAATAAGTTTTTAACCAAGCACTAAAATAGGAATGCAATCTATTGAGACAAACATCTAAATATTGAACTCATACATACCGATATATGATCGCTGAGCAAGAAAATAATACGTTCGAACCAGAAATAAAGAGGAAATGACTCCCATGCGCATGCTTCTACTGCTCGGCCTATCACTCTTATCTACAAGCATCATCGCACAAGCCTCTACCAGCTCATGGTGTGGCAACAGCTTTACCGACCCAGCACACAGCATGCAAATGCCGGCGGACTGGGAAAAACTGCCGATGAACTATCCAAAATCAGCCCGTGATGCTGACCTGGTTATCTCATTCGGCCAGCAGACCTATCCAGCCCTCAAGCCACTAGTTGAGCAATATGCGCGGCAACATAATCTGAACATCGTGATCCAAAGTGGCACCTGTGGTATCTCCGCAGGAAAATTATTGCGCAAAAATATTGACACTGGTGCCTTCTGCTGTCCAGCAGGCAAGAGCGATCGTCTGCCGGGACTGGAGTTTCATACCATTGCCATCTCCCCACTGGCCGTTATTGTGCATAAAGATAATCCACTAAATAATCTCAGCCTTGATCAGGCACGCCGGGTGTTCAAAGGCAAACTGCAAAAGTGGAGCGAATTGGATAGCAGGGCCGATGCAAACAAAGACATCATTACTGTGGCGCGTTTGCACTGCAAAAAACGCCCAGGTCACTGGACATTGTTATTGAAGGACCAGGAACACTTTACTCCGAAGCTAAAAGAGATCGGAGTAATTCCTGATCTAATAGCCAAGGTTGGACAAACCCCCCTCTCCATCAGTATCGAAACACCGTTTATGGTTATGCTATATGACAAGAGTAAAACGGTTAAACAATTGACTCTCGATGGGCATGCGCCCTCAGAAACTGACTATATCGCCTCCGGTCAATATCCCTTTTACCGTACCTATAACCTCACGACATGGAGTAATGGTGGTAACAAACGCGACATCAGCTTGGCACTGATCAGTTATTTGCAAAAGCATATCGAAGAAAACTATGCTTTATATGGCTTTGTGCCGGCATCCAAACTGCGTGAGAATGGTTGGCAATTTAAGGGTAATGAACTCATCGCCGAACCCACCGGAAAACGCTTATCACAGGTACACAGTAACTAATGCTGCTTCATCAGCGTACAGGACTTACCACCAAAGCCTTATTTCTTACGGCGGTCCTGGCGCTGCTAGTCTGGTTTATTTCTGATAATTACTTAAGCAAAAATCTTGGCGACATGTTTCAGAACAAATTAGCAGAGCGTTTTCAGAAGTACTCCCAAGAACATCGCTCTCTTTTTGACCGCCATGTAAAGATCTATAACCAGTCGGCAAAACTCTTAGTCAACACAACTCAGTTGCATAAATACCTGCAAGACAAGCACTGGGCCAATAAAGATAAATTCGCGCCTATTATCCATATCGACACACCAGCATGGCTACCCAGTCACTCAGTACTAAGAAAATTTCTCCTACCACGCTATGCCCTGTTACTGGATACCAACAATAAACCCCGTGAGATCTATCATTGGGGGCAGGGGAAATTCTCACAAGAGTTGATGCATCTGCCTGATTTCTTGTTATATCTTGCGCAAAATCAGAGCTATTTAACCACTTTGGGTGAGCAGCCATTCTTGATCACTGCCGAAGAGATCTATGATGATAAGGCCAGAAAGATCGCGACACTGCTACTGGCTGCACCTCTGGATAGCGAGTTCATGCGCGACTCTCAGTCCATGTCCTCCACCGCCAGTGCCGTTGCACTGCTAGCCGAGGATGAAGAAACCATCCTTGTCAGCAGCGATCCTGAGCTGATTCCCAGCGGTATTAAACTCAGTGAGATTAGCGATATCTATCAATCCATTGGCGAGGGATTTTTTGATTACGGCTCGACCGATCTGGTGATCAAGTTTGTCTCCTTTGTACCGATGGACGAGGTACGTGAACTCACCGAAGAGGTGCTCAAACGAGACCGTAGCCTACGAGCCTTTACCACCGCAGCGTATACACTGGTGTTCATCCTCATCATTCTTTATCTGACGCACCGGCTTAAGGGGCTTAGTCGGAGAGTAATAGATTTCTCCGCCAGGATGGCCATTAAACAGCCGGATATAAAGATCCGCGATGAAATCCTGCTTCTCGAAGAGCGGTTTAAATTACTAGCCAACGCCATCAAACATGAAACCGAAGCGCTGGAATATCAAGCCTCACATGACCCCTTAACCGACCTGCCAAATCGCAAAATGTTGAATGACCGTCTGCAAGGCGAGCTGCTTCGTTGTGAAATTCGCAACAGCAGTCTGGTCCTCCTAATCAGTGATCTAAACCACTTTAAAGAGATTAACGACACCCTGGGACACCACATCGGCGATCTGGTTTTACAGCAGGCAGCGGAACGCCTCTACCTGACCGTGCGCAAGTCCGACATGGTGGCACGACTGGGCGGTGATGAATTCAGCATCATACTAACGGATTCTAATATCGAGCAGGCAGAACGCGTTGCCCGACAAATACTCGATGTCTTTAAAAAACCATTTTCCATCGAAGGCCACAAACTCAACGTCGGCATCAGTATTGGTATTGTGGAGTCCCCCCTGCATGGTGATGACGTCAACATACTTATGCAACGAGCCGATGTTGCCATGTATAATGCGAAACGCAACAATCTCGGATTTTCCATCTATAGACCTGAGCAGGACCAGCATGACATCAGTCGCCTACAATTGATGTCTGAACTCAGTGATGCGATCAAATACGAACGTCTGGAATTGTATTATCAAAGCAAGATCGATGTACAAAGCGGCAAGGTCATCGGTGCCGAAGCGCTATTGCGCTGGAATCATCCCGTGCGTGGATTCATCCAGCCCGATGAATTCATACCCATGGCGGAGCAGACGGGTTTAATCAAGCCACTAAGTTATTGGGTTATAAGTCACGCACTTAAGCAGTGTGCCATCTGGCATAAGCGCGGTCTTAATCTGTCTGTGGCAATAAATATTTCCGTACAATGTCTCTATGACGAGAAATTATTAAAGAGTCTGCGCAAAGAGATTCAGGCTAATAAAATACCGGCCAACAAATGCATACTGGAGCTGACGGAAAGTGACCTGATGAACGACCCCATACGAGCCAAGCATATCCTTTCTGAACTGAAGACAACGGGGGCATCCATTTCGATTGATGACTTTGGCACCGGCTATTCGTCTTTGGCTTATCTAAAACAACTGCCGGTTAGTGAGATCAAGATCGACCGTTCCTTTGTGATGGAGATGCTGGAAGATGACAATGACCGAATCATCGTGCAGACCATTATTGATCTGGCACACAATCTTGGGCTATCTGTGGTGGCGGAAGGGGTGACCAGCGAACAGACCTTAATCGCACTGCGTGAGCAGGGCTGTGATACCGGCCAGGGTTTCTTCATCGCGAAACCCCAACCGGCCGATGCTTTTCTTGAGTATCTGAGTAATGAACAGGTGATTAGAGCTAGCTAACTA
>JAOUJT010000344.1 GCA_029883105.1 Gammaproteobacteria bacterium | reverse complement strand
CAAGAACTCCGTAAGCGCCCAAGAATCCACACCTACCGCTTTAACCGTCCTTCCGTCATACTACTTCACATTCCAGGGCAGCAAGGCATCCAGCTTCTCCGGGGTATTCGCTGTTGCGATGTGGTTCAGTAGATGACACAGATACGCATACGGCTCCAGTCCATTAGCCTTTGCGGTTTCGATCAGAGTGTAGCAGGTAGCACTGGCGTGTGCGCCTCTGGGGGTGTCGGCAAATAGCCAGTTGCGTCGTCCAACAGCGAAGGGACGAATGGCATTTTCGGCGAGGATATTGCTGATGTTGAGTTGACCATCTTGCAGATAGACGATCAGGGTATCCCACTGGTTGAGGGTGTACTGAATGGCCTTCCAGGTCAGGCTGTCCCTGAGTACCTTGCGGTGGTTATCCTCCATCCAGTGCTTGATGTCGTCCAGTACCGGGCCGCTGCGGGCCTGACGCTGGGCAGCCTTTTCCTGGAGAGGGAGATCCTTGATCTGGCGTTCGATGATATACAGCTTTTGGATCTTGTCCAAAGCAATGGATGCCATGCTGGATTTTGGGTTTTTATCGCCTTTCTTTTTCGGCGCAGCCTTATCTGCTTCGATAAATTTGCGCCGGGCATGATCCCAGCAGCCGATGCGTATAAGGGCATTTTCCAGGCACACGCGATTGTACCCGGCATAGCCATCGGCTTGGAGAAAACCCGAAAAGCCCTCAAGCAGGCGCAAGGGCACCTTCTCACTGCGCGAGGCATCGTAGGTAAACAGGACCACGGGCTGATCCGGTGGGCCACCACGAATCACCCACATCCACTTGTCCGAGGTGGGAGCTCGGCCGTCGACCTTGAGCACTTGAATGCGCGTTTCGTCGATCTGGAGATAATCACCCCCTCTTTGGTGCGTTATTAGATATTCAATCAGAGGGTTGAATACATCATGAAGGCGAATAATCCAATTCGCCATCGTCGTTCGGCTAATATCCCCACCATAACGCTGGAGAATACGTTCTTGTCGATAAAGCGGTAGGGCATCTGCGTATTTGGCAATGATGATGTGGGCCAGCAGCTGGGTGCTGACCATGCATTTGCCCAGTGGGTGAGGATTACGGTTTGCGGCCTGGATTTCGGTTTCTCCATATTCATCCTCAAACACTGCTTTTTCCTGCCAGTATTCGGTAACCTGCACCTTGGCCGGAATGTAGTCCAGCTCTTCCTTGACCTTGGTGAAGAAGGTGCGCAGAGCTCCAGCCTTCTCTTCATCCGTGAGCTTGTATTCAACCCGAACCCGAGGCAGATCACCCGAGAAGCCACGACGTTTTTTACGGGGCTTGGTGGTTTTGTCGTCGTCTGCGGCATCCTGGGCATCTGAGTCCGTATTGGATTGTGCGTTAACTAGGTCAGCTTCCAGTTCCGCTTCATCGAAGAGATCAGCCTGCCCTGGAGCCTTTTCACTCTGCGCACCAAAGCGATGCTGTCGAGACAGGCGTAACTGCTCTTCGAGGATATGCAGTCGTTTCTGCTGTTCGATAATCAGCTGGTCTTTGTCAGAAATCTGCTGATCTTTTTCGGCAATCAGGCGCAGCAGTTCGTCTGCCCCGAAAAGGGCCTCAAGTACCGGTTTTTGCGTGTTTTTCGCTGCTTCCAACATGGCCTGAATTATATCAAATTCAGCTAGTTACCGCATCAAAAAGATGCCTCATACTGAAGCTTTTTATGCCCTTTCATCTGGCTAATATCGTAGCCATCAAGCAGCCAATTGATCTGCAATCCAGACAAGGCCATCAGCTCATCTTCCGGGCGTGGCCAATGAAATTTCTCCTCGGCCAGACTCTTGTAATAGAGCACAAAGCCGTTGTCCTCCCAATACAGGCATTTGATCTTGTTATGCTGACGATTGGTAAAGGCATAGAGTCCTCCTTCAAATGGATTATGCCCTAACTCCTGTTCGACAATGGCAGCCAGTCCGCGAAAGCTTTTGCGAAAATCCACCGGCTCCCGGTAGAGGTAGATCTTCGGCATGGTGTGATCTGGACGGAAGGCGCGGTTCATGGCCATTGCCTCAGTAGTTGATCAACCAGAGATAGATTTTCAGCGGCGATCCCCCGCAGTTCGATGCCATTGGGAAACATCAGCGACAGGGATGCTGTGACAGGGTGCGGATCGGTTAACGACGCCAGTTTGGCGGGGACAAAGCCCCTGGATGCTTTCGACTTAGGCTTGCTTACCGATCGGCGCGACTTGCGCAGCCAATAGACGAAGCGGGGATAGTTGAGATCATTGGACGTACAGAATCCTTTCTGGCTTTGACCGGATGATCGCCAGAGACTGATTTGTTGTTGCCAATAGTCTGTACGTTCGCTTGAATTTGGGGTGCTGGACATAGGGTTCTCCTGTGATTGATGACAGGAGGGAGTTTCTGATATTTTTTGGGGCGGGGGTAGATGTGGTTTCTTGGGCGCTTACAGAACTCCAGGGAAGCCGGACTGGATGGTCAGATCGTCAGAAGTAAACAACTGGAAGACCTAGCGAACAAATAATAACAAGTTCGTAATAATAATAAATTTAAAGCACTCTTCGGAGGGCTTTTTTATTGGCTATCGGGGCAAGTGCCAGGGTAACAGTGATTACTGCTATTTGGTTCACATTTGATGCTGCTTATTTGAAAAGCTGTGATTAATATGCGGAATATGCTGCGAATATACATTTGACCTTATGGCTAATTTGATATAAGATCGCGCAGATAAATATTCAGATTCAGGGTTCTTGGTCCATCGGA
>JAOUJT010000074.1 GCA_029883105.1 Gammaproteobacteria bacterium | reverse complement strand
TGTTTTATTACTGAGAAAATAGACGGCACTAATGCTCAAATCTGTTTTGATGAGCATGGTCAGATTCTATGCGGAAGTCGGAAACGAGCAATCACGCCAGAAGATGACAATTATGGTTTTGCGCGATGGGCTTATGAGAATCAGGATGCCTTATTCAATATCCTTGGTGAAGGTCGGCATTACGGTGAATGGTGGGGTGCTGGTATTCAAAGGCGTTATGGCTTGGATAAAAAGATGTTCAGCCTATTTAACTCTGGCAGATGGTCTGAAAGAGATTTAGAGGAAGTCGAGCAATTAAGTGTTGTTCCGGTTCTCTATCATGGTGATTTCTTGACCGAGGAGATTGATAGGGTAATGGCAGAGCTTAAAGAAGGTGGCAGTGTGGCATCAAAAGGCTTTATGAATCCAGAAGGCATTGTAATCTTTCACTCTGCTTCACAGACCTTGTATAAACGTACTTTTGATTTCGATGAAACTGGGAAACCTGACTAACCACCCTATTTAGACTTTAAGCGCCTTATTGGGTGCGGGAGAATGAGATGAAAATAAACAATGAACAAAAAGCAATAATCGAGCATACGATAAAGAACGGTGTGTTTTGTGGGGGCGGTAAAGATATGGATGAACTTTGTGATGCCGGATTAATGGAATATGCAGGCAAGAAATCATTTGTGCCTGACCCATACTACCGAGTTACACCTGCTGGTAAGAAAGCAGTCTAACCACCCCTACAGTATGAGAGGAATGAAATAGGCTATGAGAGCTTTCTTTGAAGTCACTGCTGAGGGATTAATCCCTAAGGATGAGGAAACCAGGTTATACATTGGAAGGCGTAAGGCTGGGCAAGTGTTAAGTGCTGATATTAAGATGGCGCGGAACTATGAAAACCATAAACGGTTCTTCAAGTTCGTTGATGATACCTTCGATATCCAGCGCCACTTCGAGGAAAAGGAAGCCTATCGCTATTGGCTAACCATGAAAGCAGGGTGGTTTGATCCTATCGTCACACCCAATGGAACAACGATCTTTAAAGCGAGGTCGATTGCTTTCGATGAAATGGAAGAAGAGGAATTTAGAAAGCTGTTTAGTCGCGTGATTGATGTGTTTCTCCATGAGTTCGAGTTGACTGAAAACGAGATTAATCAGGTGATTTCATACGTGTAACTATAACATAACCCATTGAATAATGGTATAATTTAATAACAGAGGAGAACTAAAGATGTGGAAAACTAAGACAAAATTAGTAAACAAGATTGAAACTTTGGAGAACCGGTCTATATCCCCTCGCGTCCTGTACAGGAGGGTGCTAGAATGACCGGCACTATATGTGGGGGTGATGGATGGGGAGAAAAATATCTAATATCATTTTGGCGTTATTTGTCTGTGTTGAGTGGCTGCTTAAAGGATTTGGTGCGCTCATGGATTTAATTAATTTTCCAGAAGCGGCTACAAAGATTAAAGGTTGGCTCGTAACTCCAGATGGCAGTATTGATTACATTGCTATTAGCTTCTGGGTTGGATTGGGTCTGTTATTAATTATCAACTGGTCTTCATTAAAAAAATTATGGAGCAATATCAGAAGAAAATTATCACACCAAGAATCTGAAAAGGAGGTTCAAACTACAAATCTTGAAGATACTGCGATATTTTACAAAAAAAGGGATGCTACCAATGAGTCAACAAACGAACGACCAACGGCAATAGTTATAGAAGACTCGCAAGGGTCTAGCGCCTCTAATAATATTGTTATGGGAGGGACTGGAGAATTTATCCGAATTACACGTTCTAAGGATTCGAAGGCAGACGGTAACGTGCGTATGGATGGTAAAGATACTGTTTGCGATATTAAAAACAAAGATAAAAAATAATGTCCACAGGCAAATACATATCCCTGGAAGAAGCCCGCGAGAAAGACAAACTCAAACGCTTCATAAAAGAGCATCCCAACAAGGCCAAGAAAAAGGATTTCGAGGACTTACTAGATGCTATGTGTAAAGGTGAGCCTAAAAAGCCAAAAGGAGGCGGTTAAACATGATGGCGGGTGTGTTTCTCATGTTGTATCTGTACTCAAATTCAACAAGGTACTTGTCTAAGTGCTTACGTGATACGTGAACGTGTGTACCATGAATAGACAGCTTCAATCTTGCCCAGTAGCCTTCGATAGAATTAGTGTGGTGAACACCGTTTCTCCACTCTTTCTTGCCGTGATCGACTTTTCCATGATCGTATCCAAGTTTAGGCAGGATTCGGTAGGACATCATTTCATCGGTACTAATAGTCGTACCTTTCTTCACGTACTGGGTGATGATAGGAAGCAGTGTTTTCCATTTAACATTGTCGATAACACGAGTCATAACATTGCCGTCACGTTGAAGCATACCGAGAACGCCCGTTTTCTTGGAGTTAGTAGAAGTAGGACGACCAATAAACTTCTCTTTACCACCGATATAGGCTTCGTCGATTTCAACATGGCCAGACAAATCATCGTCACCATCAACCGAACCCATATACTTGCGGATTTCGTGACCCATTCTCCAAGCGCACTTGTAAGTAACACCCAACTGCCTTTGGAGTTCTTTAGCTGGTACACCATGACGCGTCATTGTGAAAAGGTACATGGCATAAAACCACTTTTGCAAAGGTGTTCTGGACTTCTCAAAAGGTGTACCGACCTGTGGGCTGATCTGGTGCGAACACCACTGGCACTGATAAACCGGACGCTTGCTGTGACGGCTAAACACACTGTGCTTACCGCACTTCGGGCAGTCCTGTTCTTCCCCATGACGCACCTTCATAAGATGATCCAGACAAGCATTATCATCGGGAAAGCGTTTAAAAAATTCAGTAACCGTAAAAGTTGTTTTGCTCATGTGTGCCTCCTATGACTGATATACTACAGAAAAGAGGTACAGGAGTCAAGGGGATAATAGCCGGAGAACCAAAGAGATAAGCTGGAAGATGAAAAGATCGAGCTGAAAAGCGAGGTAGCAGGGCTTAAATCTCAGAAAAAGATCGAGGAGGAACAAATCAAGCATTTGGTCAAGATCAAGGATGAAAAGCGCGAACTTGAATACAAACGCAAAGAAATGGACTTGGAAGCTGAAAAGAATAAGGAAATAGCCAAGATCAAAGACCAATATCAGGACAAACAGATCGAGCAGTTGAACAAACAGATCGAGGATAATAATGATCGTTATGCTCAAATACTCAAACGCCTGCCTGATGTAAATGTAAGGCTGAATGGAAAGGCATGATGAGAGTATTTGGTGGATTAGCTAATTTCTATCAAGCTCAAATAGAGGAGCAAGACAAGCCTATTATGATTCGAGTTGCCTAGCAGGAATGGGCGCACTTGGTTCATTGGGTAATAGCGCCGCTAGAGCAATATTAACAAAAGATAGAACTAATAGAAAAACCATCAAGGATGAACTGCAAGCCGAAGTCGATGAATGGCTAAAAGATACTGTCTAACCCCCTAACAAGTAGAGGAGATAGGAATGAGTGATATAGACGCAAGAAGACAACAAGTCATTAAGAATGAATCCAGTAAATCCGGCCTGAGAGGGAAAATCAACGCCAAGTGTGCGGAATGTATATTCGATCCTTATGGGGGTGGTGGAACATGGAGAGAGCAGGTCAGAGATTGTACAGCTAAACACTGTCCGTTATTCGAGGTCAGGCCTATGCCTAAAACCTCCTCAGTGACGGCATAATGGCCTCCCTGAGCGCCGTAAGGACGATTTTGGCTCAAATTCACCTAATAGCGTGTCTGGAGGGATAATGGCAACCAGCCCAACCCAATTAACGCTAAAAAAGCTCCGAAAAGAGGGTTATTTGGCTGCTGTCACTGAACACTGGAATCCCTTTGCTAAAATCAGGCAGGATTTATTCGGATTTGTAGACGTTCTTGGAGTATCTGAGAAGGGAACAATCGCCGTACAGGCCACCAGTTATAGCAATATGAGTGCACGGGTGAAGAAAATAGAGGATCACGACAACTTACGTTGGGTACGTGAGGCAGGATGGCAAATAGAAGTATGGGGTTGGCATAAGATTAAAAACAGATGGCAAGTCAGGGTGGTGGATATATCGTGAAGCACAAAGACTGGATACGAGAGCAGCCATGCTGTGTAACGGGCTATCAGGGCGAATCTATCGACCCTCATCACATTATTGGGTATTCGTGGCTAACCGGCAAAGGGATGGGTAAGAAAGGCAGTGATTTGACTTGTATCCCACTTAGGCATGATCTACACCAAGAACTTCATAATATAGGTTGGGCTAGTTTTGAGAAGAAATACAATATCAGTCAATTAGAGGTAATGGTAATGATGATTCTAAAAGCAGAAAGAGAGGGGATATTGAAATTATGAAATTCGCCCAATCCAGGTCAGGCTCAGGTCTTATCTTATTTATCTCTCTTGTCATTATCCCTATGTTGATAAGTTCTAACGTATTGGGGGCTGAGATTACGGAGGGGTGTACATACGAAGAACAGCCCGATGATACAAAGAAAGTAAGAATTATAATTGAAGGGGAGCGAGAATGAGTGACAGATTATGGTGGGCAAACAATGAAATCTATTGATAGGTGGAGTGCTGAGAAGGCAGGAATTGAGATAGTTGAGCATACTAATTCATTTGCTGATCCTGAACCTTATTTCCAACACAAGGGTGAATTTACTAAATGGACACTCGATGATGCTCGATGCTTAACAATAGCGGAAGCAAAATTTAGTATCTGCACAATAATAGAGCATGATATATGTGGGTGGAGTATCGAATGTTTTGTTATAGGGCAAGCAATTCTAAACCCGAAAAAACGAGAAGAGTATAAAAACAAAATGTATATGCTCCATGATATGAGCTTAAAAAAATACAGAATCGTACATGCTCTGCCAGAGCGATTTGCACCTGAACATATTATTCAAGCCAAGATATTGTGCATAGAGGCCATTAAACAAGGGGAGGAATGAGATATGAGCGCGTACACCAGTAAAACTTGTTACTGCCACACTTGTAAGAGAGATTTTCATTACTTAGGTATCACGCGCCATAGAGCAATGCACAGGGATAAAAAAGAAGATTGTAAAATAACTTATACACATGGCGACACCCACAATCACAATTTCGCCCGTTGTTTAGACATAGAGGATAAGTGAATGAAGTGGTGGCAATTATTCAAATACAACAAAAGCTGGCAATGCTGGTCATTCCGTTATAAATGGATGAGAGATTTATTTGAGAGGATAAGTGAATGAGTGAATTATGCAAAGGCAGAAAAGGCTCAAATGCAGCGCATTGTTATCACCCTGCTAATCAAATCATGACTTCAATTCCTCCGCAGCAGAAGATGATTTGTTGTTTTTGCGGAAAAGAGAAAATAGAGATATTGCAAGCGATTCAATATTTTGGCGATCATGGCAGATACTTGCCCGAACCCTAGAAAATTAACGAGGAATTATGATTAAATCAAGAAAAGAGCCTACAACGAAAGAATATCTATTCAATTACTTTGTTCAGGAACACGGAGTAACGCTGCTCGAATCACAGTTAGAAGATGTGATTAATATTATCGAGACATCCATAGAGGCTAAGTATGCTGGTGTGGTGGAGGCTTTGAGGGAAATAATGAGATTGCGGAAGTCATCGCCAGTTGATCCTAATGACTGGATAGATACTGATTACAAAGCTAAAAAAGCACTCAAAGAACTAGATTAATGACCACCATGATGCTCGTCTACATGGTCATTATCTCTCTTTGCGCTGATCTTCATAAGTTATCTATCAGGTTGTTTAATTTGATTTTGACTCGGTTGGCTTCACCGATGGCGGTAAGGCATATTGACTCTGCTGAGTCTCTTTCTCCAACAAGGATGAAGGGATTGCTGGAGGGTTGCAAACGCTTATCACGGATGGTCTCGTTGAACAACTGGATGCTATCAGGACTAAGACGACAGCTAGAAGCAAGGTTATCCATCCGCTTTCGGAGTTGTTTAATTCTCTGAGAGTCCAGTTGGGCTTTTTGCATAAGGTCAAAATTCTTCGTATTGGCATCGGCTACCTCCTTCTGATAGGCCTTGAGAGCTTCTGAGACGACTCTAGCAACATCCTCACTATGTTGAGCCTCTGTCTTAGCAACCGCCCACTTGTAGACAGCTACATAAGACCCCGCTAACACAAGAGCAAGAGCTATGATTAAATACTTTTTCATTTCATTTTACTGAAGGTGAATTTACCCAACTGGTCGGCAACCATATCACATCCAAATCCAACACCGGCTAACATCATTAAATAAGTAGCATCGTCTATACCGGAGTCCTGGAATTTAGCTACGATGATAATTGTTCCCATCACAGTTCCAAAAATAGAAAGAGCAAACTTATAAGGGCGAGTTTTGATGTATTTCTTCGGGGACAGGATTTTACCTGTCTCAGTATTAATCCGGTACAGGAGCGTAGCGTGATGGGCTAACCAGCCCATTAAAACCATAATTAAGTCCATTATTTAATAATCTCCTTAATCCAGTGGTATTCCATTGCCTGTTCGCCAACAGAATAAAGTACGATTAATGCAGTAACGACTTTTACGATAAGTAGAAGAGATTTAAACAGACTGGTTTTTTCATTCGCTATCCCCTTTTCGATCCCTTCCTGAATAGCTAATTTTGTCTCTATCTCCGCTATCCTCTTTTCTAGCTCTTCGGTCTTGTCGGCAGACATCAGCCACCACGCCTATGACGAGCATCCCGACCAGAACTAGAATCGTTTCTGCCATGATACCCTCCAATTTTCTTGTAGAGGGTGGGTAAACAGACACCTTCTGAGGCTATAATTAACTGTAATATAGACAAAGTGATAAAGGCTTCTGTCCAATAATAATCTCGGGGATCAAGATAATAACCTTGATTCCAGAAATAGAATCCGAAACCACCATAAACGACACTCATCGCCATGCCTAAGAAGGTGAGCCTTAACTGACGTTCCCCGCCTCTTTTATAGAATAGATAGAGAACAAACCGTAAGAGAGAAAGTAGGCGACTTCGTGCCAAGGGCTGTCAAGCAGGTTGTTTTCAAGGATGTATTGCTCGTAGCCAAAGATAAATACAAGTAAATAGGCCAGAATCTCATTAATTTCCTTACATTTCCCTTTAGGAGTAAGAAAGTAGATAAGAACGCCGACAATGGGTAATATCCAGTCAATCATGGCTTAGGCTTAGGTCTGCCTTTAGGTGGTTTTCCGCGTCTTGGCATATCAATCTCCTATGGATTAAAAATCTTAATTGGGCTATTTCTTCTCACACTCGTTTCAATGTGTAACCAGGTCTTCGTGATTTCTGCATTCTCCATACGTGTAATATAGGGAAATTTACTCGGGTCTTCCATAATCATACTCTGAACTTCAATAGGAGTCATGGTTTTAAACTTCAAATCAGCAGCATTCCCGAACTTGTGAGCTGAGAATCTCGCCCCTATAATCCCGTGAGGCTCTCGTAAGCCGCTATCAGTGAACTTTCCGCCCCACATCCAATCGTTGATGGTAATAGCGCCAAACTCGTCTCTGAGAGCCTGACAAGTAGGCGCTAACATTGGATTTAAGAAGTCGGCACACCTATCGCCTATTCTAGTATAGATAGCCTTATGGACAAATTCTTGAAGCTGAAAGTTAGAGGTGAGTTTCATAAGGGTTTAGTGGTGTAGCTCATAAATTCAATGGATGGAATGGATGGTTAGTTGCGTCTGTTCCCTGTACTGCGCCTATATCTATATCAAAGGCAGGGAAGGGTTCTCCATCAAATCCTGTGACTTTGTGCATATCACCCCAGTTAAAACCTGTTGCGACTAATGAAGAGGAAGCTACATGGTAATTACCCCCTGCTATATCAACTATTTCAGGATCGGTTTCTGTTTCGTTTGAGACTGTAGCAGCACCATTCCACAGTGCCAGAGTTGCATAAGGCGTTCCCTGATAGTTATATGGATTCAGGCTAACCCCGCCACCTGTATCGGCAAAGTAATTATTTGAATTGAACGTACAAGTATCTAGCGCATTTAAGACAACAACCCAATCAGTGATTGTCTCGTTAGCATAGACGCAGTTATTATAAAAGGCAGCACCTGTTGTGTTCACAACTGCTGTTATATCATCAGCGTATAAAGGAATAGCCGAAGCAACAGAAGCGCCTGAATTATAAATAACCAGATTATTCGCATGAATACTGTTTGTATCACCCTTAAACCTTAGCGCACCTGAGCCTGTGCAATCAATCACAACATTACCACCAGAATAACAATCGGTTGTGCCTTTTAGAATAACACCGAGTACGTTGCCTGTGGTCTTATTTCCGTAAATAGTCGCACCCGTTATCCAGCCTATTAATACCCCATGATTAGTGTTTGTTACTACGTTGTTGTAGACTTGTGCGCTTTTTAATGAACCTACACCTGTCGGAGAAGTATTGCTATCAGAACCACACTGAATCCCTATCCCGCCTGTTGCGCCAGAAGCCCCTGCTACAGTGTTCCCATAGATATTTATTACATCAGTATTATCAATGGCTGACACATCGCATAAAATACCTGTTCCCACTAATGAATCATTAAATGTTATTGTATTGTTATAAACTTTCACCGATTCCATATCAGTAATATAAATAGCTGTTTGTGAGTTTGCTGCTGTTCCAATACTAAGATCAAAAGTCATATCGTAGATTTCGCAGCTCACTCCAGCCAAATCATTAGAAACAACGTGTATTGCCCTGCGGTTTGCATCACTCGCACCTGTTGAATCCCCAATAGTTATTGTTCCATCTGACATAGAGACCGTACCAGCAGAAGCAAGCGCAATGGAATAGGAAAAAACAAAACCCCTCTCTGATAGAGATGTTGCAGAAGCAGTCCAGCCACCACTCATGGTGACATTACCCATGCGGGTTGCTGTTATGAAGTTAGCGGTAGGGTTTAAAAAACCTCCGCCGACAAGAGTTAGATTGAGTCCTGTGCCTGTGCCAAAAGTAAAACAACCCGTTTGAGTGTTTTGAGCATCAAGAATAACGCCATTTAGCGTTACATCGGCTGCTGTTGTATGGATAACACGCGATCCTGCTGATGCGTTTTGGATAATAGTTTGACGACTATTCTCTGCTTGGATGGTCATCCCTGTATTAACTATACTGACAAAAGTAGCTTCTTCGTATGTACCATCATTAAGTATGATTATGTCACTAGCCTGAGATACAGCATTTGCCCTTGTTAGGGTAGCCACAGGCGTAGACTTACTTGCAGCAGTCGCCCTGTCTCTCGCATCATCACCGTAACCATAACCGTTAGTTAGAACGCCACCAGCGGCTTCTGTGAGATTAACGTATATGTTAGCCATTAACCCCCCCAAACAACATTAATAGTTGGTGTCCCTGCTTCAGAAATATAAGACATGTGTGTTGCTACTGCCGGAACCGGAACTGCCAAGCACTTAGGGCCATTATCACCGGCAGCCGTGGCAATGCCCGGAGACACTCTAAATCCTCTAGTAACAACAGCAGATGACGTGCCATCGTTATTAAATTCAAATCTAACAGACTCAAGCGTGGTAACAGATTCATTACATACCCACACCATTGTTGATCCTGAAGGTATTGCTACCACCTCTGCTGTAGCCGCTATAGCTATAGTTATGTCTGAATTATAATTAGAGCCTATTACTCCTATTCCACCAGTTGTTTTTAAGCTGCCAGAATTAGAACGCAATTCTTCTCCTACTTTTCTATCTGAACTCTTTTTCGCTTGTACTGTTACATTACTCATTTTATTACCTCGTTATTAACGCCTATTAGAAGCCGGTCAGAGGTGACGTGGGCTTATTGATCTGAATATTCTTGTGAAGCAGGAATTAGAGGAGTAAACATCATTCGCACTATTTCTCTGCCTTGTTTGGTTTTTGATAATTCAACTACTTCATTAAAATAATCCCTGTTTGTAAGGGCTTCCATTAATACATTTTTAGATTCACTCGTCTTTATTGCATCAAATCCACGCTTACCAGCTTGGGCTAAGATTAAATCAGGTCTTACAAAACCGTGCATAGCAGCTCGAAGTCCAGTCATTATTTTTTCTGTTAATTTAGTATCAACGTGTATTTTAGCGATAGCACCTGGAGATTCTTTAGAGGGTGTTATTCGGTCTATCAAATTAACAAGCTGTTTAGCTCTTGCGTATTCTTTTGAACCAAGTGCAACAATTAAATCCTTTTTCCTCTGATCTAATATTAGTCTTAATTTATTAGGAGTAAGAGAAGTCCCGCCACTAATTGTAGGAGCGCCTGTTTCGGTTGTCCTAACAAGCCCATTCCACAAGGCTTCTCTAAAGCCTCTTGCTGCTGCATGATGGCCTTGTTTCTCCATTTCCATGACAAATTTCTGAGCTTTACCACCGTTAAGGTAACTCATTGCAAAACCAACTACATCATCGGTTCCTGCAAACTTACCTAATTCACTTTTAGAAAAATCACTAATTGTCTGAGATAAATCACGTCTTGCAAAATCAAGTTTCTTAGCTATTTTTGCTGGGTCTTTGAACATTTCAGTCAAACCAGCAGTTTTGAGAAATTCAGAATATTTCCTTAAAGTTAATTGTATGGCTTTTGTGTTTAGTGCTTCGCCGGTCTGAGTCGAACCTTTCAAAATAAGTGAGAAAGCGTTAGCCAGATAATCTCTGGCTTGTTTCGGGTCATTGACAGCATTAAAGAAAGCCTCAACAGATCGGGTTGATTCTGTCGCTGTATTAGGACGGACTACTTTTCTAATAATGTCTTCGGGTGCTGTCTTGGCAAGACCTTGAGCATCAACACGGCTTAATAGGAGAACTCTAGCATCATCAAAGCGTTCAAAATGCTTTTTAGCTTCCGTATTGGCTACTTTCATAGCCTGAACATCCGCAGCACCTAACCCTTTTACACTGTCTAACTGATCGAAAGTCGATTCAAGAACAATAGCAAGGCTTCTGTTAAGACTGTCTTTACCCGCTGCCTTCGCCTCCCTCATGGCTTGTTTTAACTGACTTTGTAATTCTCTAACACCACCTAGAGACAGCTCTTTAGTGTCTTTTAACTTATTCAATACGCCTTCTAAATGAGCTGGCATTTCACCTTTCCACTCATTACCGGAAGTTC
>JAOUJT010000073.1 GCA_029883105.1 Gammaproteobacteria bacterium | reverse complement strand
ATCTGCCGGTGCTGTTTGCCATCGACCGTGCGGGTATCGTCGGTGCCGACGGTCCCACCCATGCCGGGATGTTTGACCTGAGCTTTTTGCGCTGTATCCCCAACATAATGGTAATGGCACCTGCAGATGAGAACGAATGCCGACAGATGCTTTCCACCGGACTGGCACATAATGGCCCCAGTGCTGTACGTTATCCCCGTGGCAGTGGTCCCGGTGTCAATGTAGAGAAGAATATGGATACCCTGCCCATCGCTCAGGCCCAGCTACGTCGTCAAGGCGGCGCTGTCGCCCTGCTCGCCTTCGGAGCCATGGTAATAGTGGCTGAAGAGGCGGCTGATGCCTTGAATGCCAGCGTGGTCAATATGCGTTTCATCAAACCCATTGATGAGGCGATGATCCTGGATATGGCAGATAAACACCAATTGCTAGTGACCATCGAAGACAATGTCATCGCTGGTGGTGCCGGTAGCGCTGTCAACGAGGTATTGATGGATCATGACATACAGATACCAGTGATCAATCTGGGCCTGCCCGATGAATTTGTCGAACATGGTGAGCGTGAACAGCTCCTCAGTCTCTGTGGCCTCGATGCCCAGGGCATCATCAAGGCAGTACAGGATTACTATGAGTCCAGAGATGCTTGCGATTTCTCTCTGGATGGCGTAAATTCCCACTAAATTACTCAACATTACTATGAACGCTAAGTACACGATAAAAGTTGTTATTGATTTCGCCGCGGCACATATCCTTCACGGTTATCCTGGTCCCTGCAGCCAACTGCATGGCCATAACTGGAAGATAGAAACCATGGTGGTCGCCCGTAAGCTGGATGCCATTGGTATGGGTGTGGATTTCAAGGATGTGAAGGCCGCGGTGAAGAAGGTTACCGACGTGCTGGACCACCGTTTTCTTAATGAGATCCCGCCGTTTGATACCATCAATCCCACCGCGGAAAACCTGTCAGCCTATCTATATAAAGAGCTGTCAAACGAACTGAATGCAGAGCATGTAAAGGTCGATTCCATTACTGTTTGGGAAACCGAACGCGCCTGTGTAACCTACTCAGAGGACGAATAGACACCATGAGTGCAACAATCGCTGACGTACAGAACAGTCAGGACACACGCCAAATCCCCATCAATAAAGTGGGCATCAAGGATATTCGTCATCCGATCAAGGTTAGTGATCGTAGTGGTGGTGAACAACATACCATCGCCAACTTCAACATGTATGTGAACCTGCCGCATAACTTTAAGGGCACACACATGTCACGCTTTGTGGAGATACTCAACAACCACGAGCGTGAATTGACGGTGAAGTCTTTTAAGGAGATGCTATCCGAGATGATCGAGCGCCTGGAGGCGGAGGCTGGTCATATCGAGATGAGCTTCCCCTACTTTGTTAACAAGAAGGCCCCGGTCTCCGGCGTTGAAAGCCTGATGGATTACGACGTTACCTTCATCGGCGAGATAAAAAATGGCACACCGGAGATGAGTCTGAAGGTGCTGGTCCCGGTCACCAGTCTCTGTCCCTGCTCAAAGAAGATCTCCGATTATGGTGCCCATAACCAGCGTTCCCACGTGACCATTACCATTAAGACCAAGGACTTCGTTTGGATCGAGGACATTATCGATCTGGTAGAGAAAGAGGCCTCCTGTGAGCTATACGGTCTGTTGAAACGTCCGGACGAGAAACAGGTAACTGAACGTGCCTATGATAACCCCAAGTTTGTCGAGGATATGGTGCGCGACGTGGCAGCAAGGCTAAACGAAGATGATCGAATTAATTACTATATGGTGGAATCGGAAAATTTTGAATCCATACACAACCACTCAGCCTATGCCTTGATAGAGAAAGATAAAGCTGCGAGTTAACATTCAGTAAATCACTGTCTCAATAGAAAAGGCCGATATGATATCGGCCTTTTTTATTATTCACTTCGGGAGATCACTTTACTACCTGAAATCCCGCTCCCTGCTTCTTACGCAGATCTACTACCAAACGTTGTTTGCTCCAGCCGTGTACCTTGTCATGCGCCTCGACGTAGATAATTTTGTTGCTAGGGTTAATGCGCACATTGCCCAGGCTACGGGTAAACGGTTGTTCCTGTTCATGCGGATGAAACAACACACGCTTACCGATCTCTTTACCATTCGCATCCAGCAGACGCCAGGCATCGGCATAATGATCCCAGCCTGTATCGTTGTGCTTTAAGGTCACACTCACATACCACAGTCCTTTATCTTTCTTGAATGAGGCATTGATGATACTCACCTCATTGGCACTGGCGTTTAAACTAAATAGCAGGGTAATCAGTAATAACATTCCACGCATATCCATCGCTCCGTATTTATTTTTACTTTATTAGGACACAGCTGACTAAAGAATAAAAGTATCGATCAGTTGCAGACAGATGGCTGCATAGATACCGGCGAGGATATCGTCCACCATGATGCCAACGCCACCATGTACATTTTTATCCAAAACCCGTATGGGCCAGGGCTTCCAGATATCAAACAAACGGAAGAAGACAAAACCCAAAATGATCCACATCCAGCTCACAGGTACAAACAACATGGTGATCATGTAACCGACGATCTCATCCCAGACGATGCCGCCATGATCGTGCACACCCAGTGCTTTCGCCGTATAGCCACAGAGATAAAACCCCAGCAGGGTGAACAGGATCAGCGTAGGGATATAGATGGCGTAACCCGGCATGATAAATAACAGATAAATGGGGATCGCCACCAGCGTGCCCATGGTACCGGGGGCAAAAGGTGATAGGCCACTACCAAAACCCAGTGACAGGAGATGCAGTGGATTGAGTAACATTCGTGTCGGGATGGGGGTATTTTTAGACATAATTATTCCGCAAAGTGTTCAAAACCCAAATGCTCTGGCGTGTATTCATTGCCTTGTGCATCCAGGCAACGAATGGTGTTGCCTTCTGTAATCTCACCAATGCATGTGAGTAGACACTTACTGTCTTCTGCTATTTTATCTATCTCGGCCTGTTTTGTTTTTGGCACCGTAAACAACAACTCGTAGTCATCACCACCACTCAGTGCCGCCCGATAGAGTTGTTTATCATCCACCGCTGCGCGGTAATCTTCCGACAGCGGCAAGCCATCGATCAGCACTTCGGCACCGACACCACTGGCATCGAGAATATGTTGCAGGTCAGCCAGCAGACCGTCGGAGATATCAATGCAGGCGGAGGCGATATCATGCAGCGAACGTCCCAGCCCAAGGCGGGGTTCGGGCCGATTCAGACGTGCGAGCAGGTGCTCATAGGATGGGTGATGCTGTAGATTCGACTGTAATAGTATTAGGCCCAGTGCCGCCTCACCAGGAAAACCACTGACATAGATGAGGTCGCCAACCTCTGCGCCAGAGCGCAACAGAGCCCCCCCCTTTTCCACCAGACCATGAGCCTGTACCGTAATGCTGAGAGGACCGCGAGTGGTATCACCACCGATGAGCTGGATATTGTATGCAGAGGCAAGGGCAAACAGCCCCAGGGAAAATGTCTTTACCCATTCTGCATCACTGTGCGGCAGGGTTAGGGCGAGGGTTAACCAGGCAGGTTCGGCCCCCATGGCAGCCAGATCACTGAGATTCACCGCCAGAGATTTCCAGCCCAGATCATAGGCCGAGGTCTGCAGGGGAAAATGGATCCCCGCCACCATGGTATCCATCACCAGTACCAGTTGTTTGTCTACAGGCACCGAAACCACGGCACCATCGTCACCGATCCCCATATGCACATCGGCCCGTTGCAGAGATTGTCGCTGGAAGTAATCCCGTATCAGCTCAAACTCGCCTTGGGGATGGGTATTGGACATGCTAATCGAGGTCTGCCGCCCCTAACGGCGGGCGTGGACTTCGTCACCGCGCAGCCTCAGGGCCAGGCGATCGAGGATACTGTTGATGTATTTATGCCCATCTTCGGCACCAAATTCCTTGGCCAGTTCCACCGCTTCATTGATCACCACGCGATAGGGGACATCCGGTTTCTTCATCATCTCGAAGCAACCCAGACGCAGGATCGCCTTCTCCACCGGATCCACCTCATCCAGTGGCCGATCCAGTATCGGCGTGATGGCCTCATCCAGCTCAGTCAGGTTTGCAGGGACACCGTGGAGCAGTTCGCTGAACAACTCCATATCGGTTTTTTTCATATTCTGCTCAGCGAGAAAATATTCCTCCACCTCGCGCACATTATTGCCGCTCAACTGCCACTGATAGATGGCCTGAACTGCGCGACTGCGTGCCTTATGACGAGCTTTACTCATTAACGTGTGACCCTAGATTTTTTTCAAAACGTTGATCATCTCAACCACGGTCATGGCGGCTTCGGCACCCTTGTTACCGGCCTTGGTACCCGCACGCTCGATGGCCTGCTCTATGCTGTCTACGGTCAAAACACCGAAGCCCATCGGAATGTTGTGATCCATGGAAACGGTGGCCAGACCCTTGGTACATTCACCAGCAACAAAGTCAAAGTGTGGCGTGGAACCGCGAATCACCGCACCGAGGGCAATAATGCCTGCGTACTTGTCACTTTCCGCCATGGCCTGTGCCGCCAGCGGTATTTCAAAAGCGCCGGGCACACGTACGATGTCAATCTCGCTTTCCTGCACACCATGACGACGCAAGGCATCGATGGCTCCACCTTCCAGACCATCGACGATAAAGCTGTTAAAGCGGGCGACGACGATACCGAAGCGGACTCCGGAAATGGTCAGTTCACCTTCGATAGTATTAATCTCACTCATATCTGCTTCCTGTTGTTACTGCGATGACGAAGCTATTCGCCAGTTACATATTCGACCACTTCCAGACCAAAACCTGAAAGTGCATGCATTCGTTTGGGAGAACTCATCACCCGCATCTTCTGTACGCCCAGATCCTTGAGGATCTGTGCACCTATACCATAGGTGCGCAGGTCTTCCACCTGCTCTCTCCTTTTGGAGTCTACCCCGTTATCGATCTGTTGGTAATGTTGGATATGCTCAATGATGGATTCGTTGGACTCATCCTGACGCAGAATCACCACCACGCCCTTACCTTCTTCATCAATACGCTGCATCACATCGGACAGAGGCCAGCCACACTCCTTGCGCAAGTTGCCGAATACATCACACAGCGAGCTTTGCATGTGAACACGCACCATGACCTCATCACCTTCAGCGATATCACCCTTTAGCAGGGCAAAGTGCAGACCTTTATCAATCAGGTCTTTATAGGCAATAAGTCGGAAATCCCCGTACTCTGTGGGCATAGCACACTCCGCTTCACGCAAGAGGTTGTGTTCGTTCTTCAGGCGATATTCGATGAGGTCGGCAACTGTACCGATCTTCAGGCCATGCTGTTCTGCAATTATCTCCAGCTCAGGACGGCGCGCCATGGAGCCATCCTCATTGAGGATCTCAACGATAACGGCTGCCGGCTCCAGCCCCGCCATACGCGCCAGATCCACTCCTGCTTCGGTGTGACCAGCACGAGTCAGTACGCCACCAGGTTGAGCCATGAGAGGAAAGATGTGTCCGGGCTGAACGATATCTGCGGATTTCGCATCCTTGGCCACTGCAGCGCGGATGGTGGCTGCGCGGTCTGCTGCGGAGATACCCGTAGTCACCCCTTCTGCGGCCTCGATAGAAACAGTGAAGGCGGTGGAATGAGCTTCATTGTTCTCCTCCACCATCAGTGGGATATTCAGCTGCTCACAGCGCTCTTTGGACATGGGCATACAGACCAGGCCTCGGGCGTGGGTAACCATAAAATTAATGTCTTCTGGACGTACCCAGTCCGCAGCCATGATCAGATCGCCCTCATTCTCACGATCCTCATCGTCCATCAGGATCACCATCTTGCCCTGGCGGATGTCTTCAATAATCTCTTCTACGCTATTCAATGCCATTGTTATTATTTCCTGATAAATCCGTGTTCGGCGAGAAAGCCCATGTTGAGTCCCGAGTTACTCTTGGCAGCATCATCCCCCAACAACATCCGCTCCAGATAACGAGCGATGAGATCCACCTCAAGGTGCACCCTGGTACCGGGCTTGAAGCCCTCCATAGTGGTTTCCTGCAGGGTATGCGGGACGATATTCAGATCAAAGATGACACCGTCAACCGCATTGACCGTCAGGCTAATGCCATCCACACAGATAGAACCCTTTTCGGCGATGTATCTGGCCAGTTCATCCGGCACTTTTATGCGAAATTTTACCGAGCGGCCATCATCAAAACGTTCAATCACCTCACCGACGCCGTCCACATGACCGCTGACCAGATGACCGCCTAGTCGGGTGGTGGGCGTTAGGGCCTTTTCCAGATTGACCTTGTCACCGATCTTGAAACGGCCCATGTTGGAGCGGGTCAAGGTCTCACCGGAGACATCGGCCCAAAATCCATCACCCGGTAATTCAACCGCGGTAAGACAGACACCGTTAACGGCGATGCTATCACCCAGCTTTACGTCAGAGAGATCCAACTTGCCTGTATGCAGGCGGATTCTCATATCGGAGCCTTTGGGTTCCAGTGCAGCGATATGCCCAATGGATTCGATAATGCCGGTAAACATACGTCTATTTACTCTCTGCTATTGTGGGCTTCGCGGTGATGCGCCAGTCCTTACCGACGGCACGAATGTCCATCATATCTAACTCGATGCGCTGTGACATCTCATCCATGCCCGGCAGGTTAAATAGTCCCCGTGCCTGGTTACCCATGATGTGAGGGGCCATATAGATTACCATCTCATCCACCAGCCCCTGTTTTAGCATCGCGCCACTAAGGGTGGCACCGGTCTCCAGTAGCACCTCATTCACCTGTAGTTCCGCCAGATAGGCCATCACCGCATGCAGATCGATGGCATCACCGTGGCCATCCATGCAGACGACCTCGGCACCGGCCTTGACCAGATCCGCCATCACCCCATCCTCCTCGGAGGTCGTCAGAATAAGGGTACGCCCCGGTAGGGACAACATCTTTGCATCGGTGGGGGTACTCAGGTAAGGGTCCAGCACCACACGTATGGGCTGGTGTCTGTCATCAAAGCCGTCCAGGCGAACATTCAGGGATGGGTCATCGGCCAGTACAGTGCCGGCACCGGTAAGGATGGCGGAGCTACGGGCACGTAAACGGTGTACATCGGCACGGGCCGCATCGGAGGTGATCCACTTGCTCTCGCCGGAGGCCATGGCGGTACGTCCATCCAAACTCATGGCCAGCTTGCTGCGCACATAGGGACGCCCCGTGCGCATGCGCCTAGTAAACCCGGGATTCAGCGCCTCGGCCTCGGCCTGCAACAGACCCACCTCAACGACAATACCTGCCTCCTGTAACTGCTTCAGGCCTGAGCCTGCCACTTGTGGATTGGGATCCTGTACGGCCACGACCACCCGGGCCACGCCGGCATCGATCAGGGCCTTACTACAAGGTGGGGTCTTGCCATGATGGCTACAGGGTTCCAGGGTGACATAGGCCGTCGCACCAGAGGCTTGTTCGGCGGCCATCTTCAGTGCATGGATCTCCGCATGCGCCTCACCGGCACGCTGATGCCAACCCTCACCGACCATCACGCCATCCTTGACGATGACACAACCCACGCGGGGATTTGGGTCCGTGCTGTAAAGCCCACGTTGGGCCAACTGGATGGCACGTGCCATATGTTTGAGGTCGTCGCTACGGCTCATGCTGTTCTCTATTGCCTATTCTGTATCATCAGAGGGGATAAGGGGAATTTGATGCTTCTTCAGCTCGGCACTGGGGCTAGATTCCAGCTTTTCGATCTCTTCGCGGAAGGCATTCACATCTTCAAAACTGCGATAGACAGAGGCGAAACGCACATAGGCCACCTGATCCAACTCACGCAACTCTTCCATCACCCAGTCACCCAGTTTCCGCGCATCCACTTCACGTTCACCGGCGGTACGCAGATTGCGCTTGATATGGCTGATGGCCGTCTCCACCGCCTCGGTCTCCACCGGACGCTTCTCCAGTGCCCGTTTGATACCCAGACGCAATTTATCTTCGTTGAAGTCCTCTCGCACTCCGTCAGATTTGACGATGCGTGGCATCACCAATTCGGCGGTCTCGAAGGTAGTAAAGCGCTCCTTACAGGTCAAGCACTCGCGACGGCGACGTACCACATCACCGTCGTTGGCCAGCCGCGAGTCTATGACCTTGGTTTCGGGCGCTTCACAAAAGGGACAACGCATGGACGATTCCTGTTAAAAGCTAGTCTGCATACACCGGATGACGTTTGCAGATATTCAATACCTTGTCCTTCACCGCATTGATAACCGCCTCGTCGCCCTTAGCATCGATGACATCGCACATCCAGCCCGCCAGCTCCACGCATTCGGCCTCAGCGAAACCACGGGTGGTTACCGCCGGAGTACCCACACGCATACCGGAGGTCACAAAAGGTGATTGTGGATCATTGGGTACGGAGTTCTTGTTGATGGTGATGTTGGCATCACCCAACCAGGCATCCACCTCTTTACCCGTCAGACCCGCCTTGATGAAGCTCACCAGGAACAGATGGTTGTCGGTACCGCCAGAGACCACATCGTAGCCACGGTCGATGAATACCTGGGCCATGGCCTGAGCATTGGTCACCACCTGCTGCTGATAGACCTTGAAGGAATCTTCCAGCGCCTCTTTAAAGGCCACAGCCTTAGCGGCGATCACATGCATCAGCGGGCCACCCTGGGTACCGGGGAAGATCATCGAATTAAGCTTCTTTTCGATCTCTGCATTGGCCTTGGCGAGAATGATACCGCCACGAGGACCGCGCAGGGTCTTGTGGGTGGTAGAGGTGGTCACGTCGGCAATACCCACCGGGCTGGGGTAGACGCCAGCGGCGATCAGGCCAGCCACATGGGCCATATCCACAAACAGGTAGGCGCCTATCTTGTCAGCGATATCACGGAAACGCTGCCAGTCCACCACGCGCGAGTATGCAGAGAAGCCAGCGATGATCATCTTCGGCTTGTGTTCATCAGCCAGGCGCTCCACCTCTGCGTAATCGATATATCCCTGTTCGTCTATGCCGTATTGCACCGCGTTATAGATCTTGCCGGAAAAGCTCACCTTAGAACCGTGGGTCAGGTGACCACCGTGGGCCAGAGACATACCCAGAACGGTATCGCCGGGCTGCAACAGCGCCATGTAGACCGCGGCATTGGCCTGAGAACCAGAGTGAGGCTGAACATTGGCGTAATCCGCACCAAACAGCTCTTTGACACGATCGATGGCCAGTTGCTCGGCCACATCGACGTATTCACAACCGCCGTAGTAGCGCTTACCGGGATAGCCTTCTGCATACTTATTGGTCAGTACCGAACCCTGCGCCTGCATCACACGGGGGCTGGTGTAGTTCTCAGAGGCAATGAGCTCGATATGCTCTTCCTGGCGAACCGCCTCTTTCTCCATCGCAGTCCACAATTCGTCATCGTAACCTGCAATCTGCATATCTTTAGTAAACATGGCATCCACTCCCCGGCAATATGTGCTCGCGCGCTCCCGGCAAAGGATAGTCCGGAAGGCATTAAAATTAAGCCGGATATAATAGCCGATTTAGCCTGTGCGTGCATGAGGTAAGTCACTCTAGGGCGGTGAAAGATCATCCCAGAAGTCCGCAGTGGCCCAACGCTGCAAACGGCTACGCATTCTCCGTACATGACCGCCCTCCCAATAAAGCTTGTCACATGCGGGACAATAGAAGACTCGTTCGTCTTGCCGGGCATCTTCTGGTATATCCTGGCGCTGCCGTTCACTCGCCATCATCAAGGGGGTATTGCAAACCAAACAACGAGTAAATGGTCGATATGTCCAATCCACATGTAGCCGTTGGCTAAGCTCTGCCGCACAGTCAGCCAGGCTATTACAACCTAATAACAGTACGCTGCCTTCGGCACCGGCCTGTTTCAATATCCCCCGATCCCGGGTAAGCAACAAACGCCTCTCATCACGTGCACGTTTTAGCACTACCGCATCCACCTCCCCTGCATCAAGGATCAGAGTGTCGTAACCCGCAGCACGTAACCAGCGGCCCAGGCCTGTAAGCATTTCATCACAGAGGTATCTATGCGCACTATGCATCCAGATTAAAGACTTTAATAAAGCAGAAATGTCATACCGTTCAGTTCAGCGTACTCTAACGGTTTGTTATTCAAGCCCTTGACTATTTCCAACAACCTATAGACATTTAGGTTAGGTCATCCGTTATCAAACCATGCCCAAATTAACGGCCATAGACATGGCTCAAAAATACATTTATTCCCAGATCTATCCGAACACATATACTGATTATGATTCAGAACTTCCGTCTCGTATGATTCTACTCTTCCGCGATTTATGCTAAGGTCGCCAGTGCCATTTAATAGTTTTGTACTCTACTCAGAGAAACATTGTCGATATTAGCAATAGTAATTAGTTAGCGTAATGGTAGCGAATAATATGACATATAAATTAGATCTGAATACATCATTACAAATCGTAGAGTTAAAATACATGGGCACCGTGCAACTATCCACACGTAAACAAGCCCGTGATGAAGTATTTCAAATGTGCCGCACTCATAAAATCTCAAGAGCTCTGGTAGATTTAAGTAACAGCGATATACAAATGAGTGAGACGGATGCGGTGAAATTTGCCTCGGCATTTCGTGATGCAGATCTACCTGTGAACTATCATTTGGCATGTATCGCCAATCCCGATAATAGTATTGAAAATCTGGTACAAACACTCATTACCATAGACGGCATTAACGTCAAATATTTTCTTGATAGGGACGAAGCTATCGCTTGGCTCACAGCCTTTTAAATTTCCTCGTTTTATCCAAAACTGAAAACGTGCATTAGTTTTCAACAGATGTGCAACACAGGTTTGTTTTATAGCCTCGCTATCCTCTCCTAATCCCTGGCACACACCCGCGTTTTCCCTGATAATGTGCTCCTATTATCCGACTTAGGCATACCCACAATACGCTATGGCACAATACATCTACTCCATGAATCGAGTGGGCAAGATCGTCCCACCAAAAAAGCACATCCTCAAGGATATATCTCTCTCCTTTTTTCCTGGCGCGAAAATAGGTGTACTGGGTCTGAATGGCTCGGGTAAATCTACCCTGCTGCGCATCATGGCTGGCATTGATACCGACATCGAAGGCGAGGCACGTCCACAGCCTGGCAT
>JAOUJT010000343.1 GCA_029883105.1 Gammaproteobacteria bacterium | reverse complement strand
GGATTTCGAACGGCTTATCGATTTGCCCTAGCGCGGTTATCAGGATATCCTACGCGCAACTATAGCCTTGCGGAGTGTTTGACATGCAAGATCTTGCACAAGAAATTGAGTCGGCCTGTAGCCCTGAAGGTGGTTGTGGTTCTGATGAGTTGTTCGCTCTCATGGTCATGGGCGATGAGATGATGCCAGAATTCGAGGATGGCGCGATTATCGTTATCGATCCATCGGGCCAACCGGCGGATGGCAAATTTGTCGTCGCCGAATTGGAGGAAGAATACACCTTTCGCCAATTAGTGATCGAGGAACAGGTTTATTATCTGCGTAGCCTGAAACAACCTGAGCGTAAAGAGCTCTTACCTAGAGGGCGTCTGGCGATTAAGGGGGTAGTGGTGCAGCAAAATGGACCTACCCGCCGCCGCAAGGATCGTAAACATTACACCTACGGCGAATAGTGCTGTAGATAAAAAGAAGGGGCCGTAGGGCCCCTTTTTTATACAAGGATATGGTAGCTGTCGCATAACTCTATAGGTAACAGCTGCACCCTTTAGGGTTAGGGTACGAGTGTGGGCGATCTGTTTATGTTTCTGGCCCCATCTGTTGTGAACTTACCTTACTGACAAATAATTCGTCAGCATCATCCACATCAACCTGTTTGCCATTGATATCGACCAGAGCCTGCTCAAAGTCATTCCATCCACGGAGACCGGTTTTTAAGGAGATAGGATTTTTATAGCCCATCTGCTTCATGGTCAGTGCTGCCAGGGCACTTCGATTACCGGAACGGCAAATGACGATAACTTCCTTATCGCGAGCTTCTACCAGAGCGGGGATGGTGTCGTCATAGCCCCAGTCGCAGGCACTTTCCAATATACCGCGAGGTACACTAATGGAACCTTCTATATGAGCGGCATCAAACTCAGCCGGTTCACGGATGTCCAGCAACAGCATGCTGTGATAGGCATCCTCCATCTTTTCTGACAGATCCCAGGGGAACAGTTCTTCTATCTCTTGCAGGCTATCCTGCACCAGGTCGGTAAAGCTTTTCATTTACAGTGAGTTCCTCGTTATACCATTTTCTACCGCCATCACTGCCGCCTCGACGCGTGAGTGCACGCCCAGCTTACGCAGAATAGCCTTAACGTGTAATTTGACGGTGCCTATAGAGATACCCAGATCACGGGCAATCACCTTGTTGCTTTGACCGATGGCCAGGTGAGTGAGGATCTCCATCTCCCTAGGGGTGAGTGCGGTAAATGGTGTCTCTACCATATCCTCTTCGGCTTCTTGATCCGTGTCTGATACTGCCTGGGCTAGAACACTGGTTAGATCCGGTGCTACCACGGTCTTTCCTTCCATGATGCTATGCAGGGCGGTGATTAAGTCGGTGGGTTCCATGTCCTTGAGCAGATAACCCTGGGCACCACTTTTCAGGCTGTCCACCAGATCCTGTTTTCGATCGCTGGTGGTGAGCATGACTACCGGTTGCTTGGCTCCATTGCTGCGCAAGGCCTGTAGTACCTCGACGCCACTCATATCTGGTATACGCATATCCAGCAGGACGATGTCGGGTTCGAGTTTGGCCACCAGTTCTATGCCTTCGCGGCCGTTGCCGGCACAACCGATGACTGTGATGCCACTTCTTTCCAATAGGCCTTTCAGGCCGACACGAAATAGTGCGTGGTCGTCTATAAGAAGTATACGCATGTTTATAGCAATTCCTGCGCTTTACCCTGGGTTCTAGGTAGTTTTGGGTTGGGAAAGCTGAGCAGAACCTGGGTGCCTTCACCCGGTTCACTTTCTATATCAAGGACGCCACCAATACGCTGGGCACGTTCTTTCATGACGGTCAGACCGATATGATCACCGGCATGATCGGACTGTAAGGTTTCGGATACACCGATACCGTCATCTTCAATAAGGACATAATATTCTGTCGGTGACTGGCTCAATAGTACGCGCACATTTTTTGCCTCACTGTGTTTACGTACGTTGCACAGCGCCTCTTGGACGATGCGTGCAATCTGTAGCGTGTCCATGGCAGGGAGTTCCAGATCATTCCACTGTCCCTGACGGATGACCGTTATATTACTGTTATTTCGGGTCTCGTCGATGGCCTTGTTGATGGCTGGTAAGAGACCATATTCCTTGTCAGATTGGTCCCGGAAGTGAGCAATCAGATCGCGCACCTCGCGATAGGATTCATCAATACCACCTTTGAGGCGTTCCATCTCCAGGTTGGCATCCATTGCGCCGTTACGCAGGCTGTCTTCCAGGGTGCGCACCTGAAAGCGGATGCTGGCCAGAGATTGCGCCAGAGAATCGTGTAGCTCATGCGCCAGCTGATTGCGTTCTTCGAGGATATCCAGTTGTTTGGATTCGTTATCCAGGCGTGCCTTTTCGATGGCCATGCCCAGGTGTTTACCGATGCTGGTGAGTAACTTGAGATTATCCTCACCACCTGGCAGATTGTTGGGCCGGTCCACAAACAGATTGTAGATACCCAACTGCTTGTCCTGATAGACCAGTGGTACCGCGATAAGCTCCATGTTTTCGCGCGCGAAGAATTGGTCATTGTTGTAGCGGGTGCAATCGTGCAGATCCATCTTATTGACTACGGTGCCATATTGCAGAGCCTTGCCGCACTGGCAACGATCAGTGGGCACGACAAATTCACCCTTAATATCTTCTTCATCGACGCCGACATGGGAGACCAGATGCATCTGTCCGGCGTCGTCCAGTAGACGCACCATGCCAGCACGGGCACCGGTAATGTCGATAAGGATATGCAGAAAGCGCGTTAGAAGGTCATC
>JAOUJT010000342.1 GCA_029883105.1 Gammaproteobacteria bacterium | reverse complement strand
GGCGCGGCGTTGAGCCCCCAGTCCTTCACCTTCATCAATCCCATGGGTCAGACCCTGGGTTATGTCAGCAGTGGCTTTGACGGCTCCCTGCTGACCTTTGGTATCGTTGCCCTGTTGGGCGTTATCGTTGGCTCCTTCATCTGGGCCATGATCTCCAAGGGCTTCCGCATCGAGTGGTTCGCCAACGGTAAGGACTTCTGGACTCACCTGATTGGTGCAATCCTCATGGGCTTCGGCGGCGTACTGGCTATGGGTTGTACCATCGGACAGGCCATCACCGGTGTCTCCACCCTGGCCTTGGGTTCATTCCTTGCCTTCGGTGGCATTGTGTTGGGTTCTGCGACGACGATGAAGATCCAGTACTACAAGATGTGCTATGAAGACGAAGCGACCTTTAGCAAGGCGCTGATCACCGCTCTGGTAGACTTCAAGCTGTTGCCAAAGAGCATGCGCAAGCTGGATGAGATTTAATTAGTGATTTATGACTCAGTGGGGTTGAATTCCCTGCTGAGTCAGGTATCATGCGCAGCACAAATCGCGGGTCGTTAGCTCAGCTGGTAGAGCAGTTGGCTTTTAACCAATTGGTCGCTGGTTCGAATCCAGCACGACCCACCATATTTGAAAAGCCCTGCATCGAAAGATGTGGGGCTTTTTTTTGCCTGGGATAAATGTGTCGCTGGCGCGACGGGTGTTAAGAGCATTTGATGCGGTTTATCGCACCGCGGGCGAGTTACTTTTTCTTAACGGCTAAGAAAAAGTAACCAAAAAGAAGGCCGCCCTAAGACGCAGCCCTGAAGGGTTCCCTGTGCTTCTCGTAAAAAGCGGCGCTACGGGAAACTCGCACGAGCAAACTACGCTCGTACTCAAACATCCCTTCGCTTCTCCCGCTTTTTCCTGCGATGCTCGGCTGCGTCTAAGGGGGGGTAGAACGGTGGTTGTTTTGATTTTATAACCACTGATGTAGTTCAAACAGATCATTTATATGGCTTATAGATGTGTCAACTTCTGATTGACACATGTCTTTTGATCGGTACACTCAGTAAGTATTAAATGTACGGTGTACAAGATGGTTCATCGTAAATATAAGAACGACCTTTGAGTAAAAATAATGAGAAAGCCAACCCATCCAGGTGCTGTGTTGCGTGATGACATCCTGCCAGAGCTAGAGGTTAGCAAGGCCAGTCTTGCTCGTGCCTTGGATATCTCCCGGCAGATGCTTTATGGCATTCTTAATGAAGAAAAATCGGTATCAGCAGAGATGGCCGTTAAGTTAGCCGTTTACTTTGGTAACGAGCCGGAAATGTGGCTGAATATGCAGATGCAGTGTGACCTCTATAAGGCTCGCAAGGCGATTAAAGGGAGTGTGTTAAAACGGATCAGAAAAGAAGGGACTGTCCGGTGATAGGGAAATATTACTGAGCGATGTAGTTTCCATCGACTTGACATTAGTAACATATACGTTACTATCTGAGAATGGACGTACTAGAATACATCAGGGAAGATGGTTCGAGCCCCTACCGGAAATGGTTCGATAGCCTCAATGCCTTGGCTGCGGCCAAGGTTTCTGTAGCAAAGACCAGGCTGGAGTTGGGTAATACCTCTTCGATCAAATGGTTTGCTGGAATCGGTGAATACCGCATTGATTGGGGACCGGGCTACCGAATCTATCTCATTCAAGACGGAGAAGATCTGATCGTCTTGTTGGGTGGTGGAACCAAGAAGCGGCAGCAGAAAGACATAGACGAGGCCAAGGCCATCTACAAAGAGTATAAGGTGCGAAAGAAGAGGTGAGTCATGGCGATAACCAGAGACTATAAAGAGACTATCAACGAACGGGCAAAGAGTGATCCGGAATTTACCTCGGCACTACTTGATGAAGCCATTTCATTATTTTTGAATGGTGAGCCGGATGTTGCCCGCTTGGTATTGAGAGACTTGGTTAATGCGACCATCGGTTTTGAGCAACTGTCTGAACAGGTAGAGTTACCCAGCAAGAGCCTGCACCGTATGTTATCTGCCAAGGGTAATCCCACCATGGACAATCTGACAAAGATTATTAGTATCCTAAGCAAGACCCTGAAAGTAGAAGTTAAGGTGCATAGCAAACACTTGAATGCAGCTTAGTTGCGGGCGTACTAGATCAAGTTTTCCCGGATTCAAAATTTAAGACTTGACCCCGTTACTTCACGAAAGGCTCAAACTAAATGCTGCTAACTGCTCTTTGAACCTTGAACCCTGCTCCTGTTTATCTTAACCATAGTCGGTGCCATCGCGTGTGACGATCTCTTCTAGCAGGTCTTGTAGAGCTTCTGGGCTTAGGTTTGTGTGGGGGATGATCATGGGTAGGGCTATGTTACTTCAAAGAAGCTCTATTTGTACGAGAAGGTGATTTTAGCATAGAGAAGATTAAAATAGCGGTCGCTCAAACAGCCATATATAAGGGTGGTCAAGGTTGTTAAAATAGATGTCCGATTGATGCATCAAGATATATCTTATTATTAAGTTTCATACCCCCACAGTATGTGAAATAAATAGGTCTATTTTTTTGACTTTGAGATTTTACCCAACCTCCGATTTTCTCGAATTCAGAAATGGAACACTTTCTATTCTGTATAAGAATCTTCGTAGAGTTTATAAATATTGTTTTGTATTTATTATAATCATCGGAACCTGATATTGCTTGTTCTATTTGTGAGTCAGAAAGAACAATTGTTTGTGCGAGCTGTTCATTATCGCATGCAGTTGTAAGCCATATAAATATGGCTAATGATACAAGTCGTATGTTAGACATTATTATATTATCCTGTATGAGCTAAAGGTTGCACTTATGTTATCTGTTGA
>JAOUJT010000341.1 GCA_029883105.1 Gammaproteobacteria bacterium | reverse complement strand
GTCACACGGATCTTGAAGCTCTGTTTGAGACTAAACCAGTCCCACCAGGGCAGGTCAGAGGCCTGTTGATATAGATCGGTTTCATTGCGGTACTCGCCCTTTGCCACTTGCCAAAGGATACGACCGGCAAGCCGTGTACGCAGGTTGGCCCGATAGGCAATGGCCCATTCACCCTGAAACGACACGCCACCGCGTTCACGAGTCACCTTACTGGCACCGAGGTCGGTTAGCTCAACCACCAGAGAACTTTCCAGCCCTCGGGGACAGGTAGCAAAAAAACGTTGTATCTGTTTCATGATAGTGGGCTCAAATTTGGCTATTGTTGTAGCTGCTGAATGCCATCGAGATGCCAGGTCGGCTGCAGTCCATTTACAGGCTTGATGAAATGCCATATCTCACGAACCTGGTCCGCTTGGCCTTCCTGAATGTTCTCGTCGTCGATCTCACGCAACATACAATCGAACATAACAGAGGCTTCTATCTGCTGATCCACCGTACGTATCTCCAGCAAACGGCTGTGCAAAGTGACGATCTCCGTAAGATTCTGGCCGCTGCGCTGTTGTAACTGTTGCTGGATCTCGGCAAAGACCTTATCTGTTACCAGGCCCCGGATCTCTGCCAGTTCACCATCATCCCACGCCTGTTGCAGCATCTCATAGGCGGCATTTGCACCTTGAAGAAATTCGGCCTCGTTAAATCCCTTGGGAGCTTCATACACCAACTCGCTATCGATACCGCCAGTACTGGTGATAGTCTGCTCAGAGGGATGAGCCTTAAACATTGCATCCCGCTGCATGCCATTGGCATTCATATCTGTACGCCCTGCCGCGGTATCCGTTGCTCCACTCATCGCGTCACGACGCGCGGCAAACATCTTAAACAAGATAAAGGCAATCAGACCAAAGATAAGGATGTCGAAGAAGTTAATATTCTCAAATCCCCCACCCATAAACATCGCCGCCAACAGACCACCCATGGCCAGACCGCCGAGCATCGAACCCAGACCACCACGGCGCTGTGCCTGAGTGGACGTGGAATTTGCATTCTTTGGCCGCTCTACACTGCGCTGGTACTTTTGTCCGAAAGTGGATTTACCTCCGAATGAGCCACCACCCCCAAGGCGTTTGGCCTCTGCATCATGCATGGGCAGGATCACCAAAGTTGCGACCAGAAACAGTGAAAGTATAGAAAGTAGGGCCTTTGACATTGTTCTCTTCCGCGATATGTAATGCCGCGCATTGTACCCTAAGCACTCTGGTAACCACAGCCTTGCCAAGCCACACGGCATAACGACATGATTCCCTAGTAAATGATTAAGGTATTGTTCATATGGTTTGGTCCACATTCCATTACGACAACAGTTATAGCCGCATGCCAGCGCATTTTTACGCTCGGGTGATGCCAGAGTTGGTACCAGCTCCTTACCTGATCCATCTTAATCTCGATGTCGCCAAACTCACTGGTGTAGGCCTCACAAGCATAGAGTTGCAGGAACTACTTCCGGTACTCAGTGGCAACGCGCTTGAGTCACAATACCTGCCCTTGTCGATGCTATATGCCGGGCACCAGTTAGGCCACTGGGTACCACAACTGGGAGATGGCCGTGCCATACAGATCGCTGAAATCATCGATGCCGATAAACAGCGCTGGGCCCTACAGCTGAAAGGTGCCGGCCCTACCCCCTATTCACGCAATGCCGATGGACGAGCCGTATTGCGCTCCACCATCCGCGAGTATCTCTGTAGCGAAGCCATGCAGGGTCTGGGCATTCCCACTACCAGGGCACTGTCGATGGTCGGCAGTGATATGGAGATCTACAGGGAAGAGATAGAGAGTGCTGCCATACTATTGCGAACGGCACCCAGCTTTGTGCGCTTTAGACACTTCGAGGTCTTCGCATCCAGAGGCCTTAGCGAGGATGTGCAGCGACTGGCAGATTACATCATTGCCCAACACTATCCAGATCTGAAGAATCTAGCCAATCCCTATGCTGCGTTATTTACCCAGGTTGTCGATAGCATTGCCCGCCTCATGGCCCAGTGGCAAGCCTCAGGCTTTATGCATGGTGTGATGAATACCGATAATATGTCCATCCATGGTATCACCATCGACTATGGCCCCTTTGCCTTTATGGACGGCTAAAACCCGGAGCATATCTGTAATCACACTGATACTCAGGGGCGCTATGCCTTTAATACTCAACCACAAATAGGCTTGTGGAATATAATGTGTCTGGCGGAATCTTTTACCGGTCTGGTAGAAAGAGAAGCACTAAAAGAGATACTGGCCAAGTATGAGATAAAGTTCGGCACAATACTATACATTGCTTATGCACAACAAGCTGGGCCTATACGACGAAGTAGAAGGCAATGATGCCACACTCGTCAATGAGCTATTGGTGATGATGAGTGAAAGCCGTTCTGACTATACAAATACTTTTAGAGCACTGGCCATGCTTAGCACAGTGCAACAGGATGTTCAGCGCCTACAAGATCACTTTATAGATATAACCAAGTTTCAAAGCTGGTTAAAAAAGTATAGGTTGCGGATAAATAATATGGAATTAAGCGATAAAGAACGTAATGAAAAGAAGACGTCTCATAATCCCAAATACATATTGAGAAATTACTTGCTTCAGGATGCCATAGAAAAAGCGAAACAAAGAGATTACAGCGAAATAGAGATCTTGTTAAAGCTTATCAGCAACCCCTATGAAGAACATGAAGAATTCGAACACTACAGCAATCCCCCTCCTGATTGGGCCAGCCAAATACAGGTCAGCTGTTCATCTTGAGAAACATACATGAGATAAACCCTATCCCATAGGGCTTAATTTTTCGGTATATACTCATCGATCAATTC
>JAOUJT010000072.1 GCA_029883105.1 Gammaproteobacteria bacterium | reverse complement strand
GGGCCTGAGTACTACGGTGCGCATGGGCGAAGTGGAGACTATCGAACATAATCGTGACAAAGGTCTGGGAGTAACGGTTTTCTTCTCCGGCAAGGATGGGTTACGTAAGGGGAATGCCAGCACCACGGATTTCTCTGCCGGAGCGGTAAGAGAGACGGTTAAGGCCGCGTGTAATATTGCCAAATATACCTCCGAGGACCCTTGTGCCGGTCTGGCAGATGCGGGTCTGATGGCGACGCAACAACCGGATCTGGATCTTTACCATCCCTGGGCGGTGCAGCCGGATGAGACCATAGAGATGGCGCGTGAATGTGAACAGGTGGCGATGGAATTCGATCCGCGTATTGATAACTCCGAAGGGGCGACGGTGAATAGTCACGAGGGATTTCGTGCCTATGCGAATAGCCATGGATTTCTTGGTGCCTATCCCTCCTCTCGTCATGGTTTGAGTTGTGTGGTGATTGCCAAGGATGGCGATAGCATGGAGCGGGATTATTGGTACGACTCTGTACGCGATATTAAGGATTTGGCCACTGCCCCAAGTATTGGTCAGCAAGCCGGTGAACGCACCATTAAACGACTCAATGCCCGTAGTCTGAGCAGTCGCCAGTGCCCGGTGGTCTACAGTGCGGAGATTGCCTCTTCACTACTGGGTAACTTTATTGCCGCCATTCGAGGTGGTTCCTTGTATCGTAAATCCAGTTTCTTACTGGATAGCCTGGGTGAGCAAATCTTTCCGGACTTCATCCAGTTGCAAGAGGAGCCCTATCTGCTCAAGGCCATGGGCAGTGCATCGTTTGATGGTGATGGTGTCGCCACCCAACAACGCCATATCGTAAAGGATGGAATCGTTGAGAGCTATGTACTTGATGCCTATGCAGCCTGCAAGTTGGGTATGCAGACCACGGGTAATGCCGGTGGTGTACACAATCTGGTGATACAGCCGGGCGATATGGGCTTCGATGCCCTGTTGTCGCAAATGGATACCGGTCTTTTGGTTACGGAACTGATGGGGCAGGGTGTGAATATGGTCACAGGTGATTATTCACGTGGCGCGGCAGGTTTCTGGGTAGAAAAGGGGGAGATCCAGTATCCGGTGCATGAGATCACCGTGGCCGGTAACCTGAAACAGATGTTCAAGGACATCGTCGCCGTGGGCAACGACGTAGACCTGCGCGGTAACACCCGTACCGGTTCCATCCTGCTGGAAAACATGGCCATCGCTGGTGAGTAATAATTAGCTTTCTTTAAAACAACAACAAGGAAGCGAGGCCGAGGAAGGCCACAAAGCCGATGACATCGGTGACGGTGGTCAGTACCACACTGCCGGCGATGGCGGGATCGATACCCAGTCGTTTTAATAACATCGGTATACCGGCCCCAGCCAGGGCGGCGATGATTAGGTTCATAAACATGGCTATGGCGAGCACAACGCCGAGCATGGCATTGTTAAACCAGTATATGCTTATCAGGCCGATGATGATTGACCACACCAGCCCGTTCAACAGACCAACACTCACTTCTTTGACGATCAGTCGATGGGCATTCTTATTGCTAACCTGACCCAGGGCCATACCACGAATGACCAGTGCCAGGGTCTGGTTACCGGCAATACCACCCATACTGGCGACGATGGGCATGAGGATAGCCAGTGCCACCAATTTTTCTATAGTGGCATCGAACATAGCGATCACCCACGAGGCCATGATGGCTGTGAGCATATTAATCCCCAACCAGATGGTGCGGCGTTTGGAGCTGGCGATGACCGGCGCGAACAGATCCTCTTCTTCGTTCAGACCAGCCATACCCATGAAAGAGTGATCCCCTTCATCACGGATAACGTCGACCACGTCATCGATAGTGATACGACCTAGTAGATAGCCTTCATCATCGACCACAGGGGCACTGATCAGATCACGGTGTTCAAACAGCTTGGCGACTTCTTGCACCGGGGTGGTGGCGAGAATACCATCGATGCTTTTACTCATGACCTCGGCGACATTGAGATTTGTTTCACTGGTTAAAAGTGATGCCAGACCCAGAGTGCCGAGATAGTAGCCATTACGATCAACCACCATCAAACTGTCGGTTGCATCGGGCAGCTTGCTGCGCAGACGCAGATACCGTAAGACCACATCAATGGAGATGTCAGCACGCACCTGGATAGTATCGGTATTCATCAGACCGCCGGCCGTGTCCTCGTCATAGGACATGACATGTTCGACGCTACGACGGTTTTGTTCATCCAGAGTTTGCAGGATCTGTTCGGTAACATCATCCGGCATCTCTGGCAACAGATCCGCCAGATCATCGGTATCCAGACCCTCGGCAGCCGCCACCAGCTCTTGTGGTGCCATCTCACTAATCAGGCTGGCACGCAGGTTGTCGTTCAGGTGTAGTAGGAGATCACCGTCCAGATTCGGACGCACCAGACTAAAAACAGTTTTGCGGGTTTCAGCAGGCAGAGATTCCAGGATGTAGGCTATTTCAGCGGTATGCATGCTGCGTAGCATACTGTGCACCTGGGCCAGGGAACCATTCTCTAATACCTCAGAGAAACGCTGTAGCGTGTCCGTGGTATCTTGTTGAATGTCGGCTTCGGTGGCTTCGCTCATGTACACCTCTTTTTCGTGTCAGTGTAACAGAGCTGTACCGAGGAGGAGAGTGGGAATTGTTAAAAAACCTTTACTTCTGATGTAGATAGCTGGATTTATTCGCCTTCATCAAAACACGCGGCAACCAATTTCTCAATCGCCTCCATTGCATCGATCTCATCCTCACCATCGGTGCTCACCGTAATGGTGCTACCTTTGGCCGCAGCAAGCATCATAACGCCCATAATACTCTTGCCGTTGATACTCTGTTCGTCTTTGCTGATGCCAACATGGCACTTGTACAGACTGGCGGTGTTTACCAGTTTTGCCGCAGCGCGCGCGTGCAGACCGAGTTTGTTAATGATGGGCAGGGCTTTAACAATCATCTTATTTGGAGCCTCGTTTCTTACACTGAATAATGCCATCATTTCCGCCACTAATGGCCTTGAGAGTTAATTCTTCAAGGTTCAGTCGTGGGTAGTTCAATACTCGTATCAGCATAGGTAGATTGATGCCGGTAATAACGTTCAGCTGTTCATACTTTAATAGCTGTGATGCAACATTACTGGGCGTAGAACCATACATGTCGGTGAGGACAAGGATACCATCACCTTGATCCATATCCTGAATCACGGATTCTGCTTCATCACAGGCATTGTCGGGTTCGCAGTCCAAAGGTATTGGTAGTACCTTAACCTGCAAGGGAAGTCCGCCGAGCATTTTGTCTGCGGTTTCAAGCAGAGCATCCCCGACCTTGGCGTGAGTGATAATCAATATGGCAACACTCATGACAGTTCCCTGTGCCTAATCATTAATTGTGGATGATGTTGCTTTAAGCTGTTGGCGAGTCGTTCTGTCATGTAGACAGAGCGGTGTTGACCTCCGGTACAACCGATGGCAATCGTCATGTAACTGCGGTTATCGGCAATAAAGTCTGGAAGCCAGCGTAGTAGAAACTGATTTATATGTTCGTACATATCATCAACACTTTGATGTTGTTCGAGATAAGATTTAACCTCAGCATCCTGACCAGTCTGTGCGCGTAACTCGGGTACCCAATGAGGATTGGGCAGGCAGCGCACATCAAAGATATAGTCCGCATCACTGGGGATACTGTGCTTGAAACCAAACGACAGCAATAGTATAGACATCGTGCGGGCCCCTTTGGCCTCAACACGATTGACAATGATATCCCTTAACTGATGGACATTGGTGTGGGTCGTATCAATTAGTAGGTCGGCCGAATCATGGATGGGTTCGAGCAAGTGATACTCGTGTTGCAGGGCTTCTTTTAGCGGGGTCTGTTCGTCACTCAAAGGATGTTTGCGGCGAGTTTCACTAAAGCGTCTTATCAAAGATTCGGATTGCGCCTGTAAAAAATAGGTCTCACATTGCAGACCCATCTGTTGTAGCGATTTCAGGATATTGGGAAACTGAGCAAGTTGTCCTGCGACATTGCGTGCATCGATACCAATGGCAAACTTGCCCAATTGAGCATAGCCCTCACCACTCAGCTCTTGGGCAAAGGCGTTGACCAGTCCCAAGGGCAGATTGTCGATGCAATAATATCCCAGGTCTTCCAGTACGTTCAGGGCCACACTTTTGCCTGAACCGGACATGCCACTGACGATAACGAGTTTCATTTATTTGCAGTATCCAACAGCTGTCTGTGCTGACTTACAAAGGCGTCGGCGGCATTATACCCCCGAATGCGTAACAAGTGGTTACGAACTGCACCTTCTACCAATACTGCCAGGTTACGCCCTGAAGCCACGGGTAGGGTCAATTGAGGGATGCTGACATCAAGGATAGATCTATCCTTAACGGAGCCATAGATACGATCATTTGCATCGTGTTCAAACTGCGCCTCGGCCTGCAAGTAGATGATAAGCGTAAGGTTTTTGTTGGTTTTGATGGCGTTCTCACCAAACATGGCGGGGATGTTGAGTATCCCTAATCCCCGCACCTCTAAAAACCCGGATAACACCTTAGGGCAAGACCCATTGAGAATGTCTGGAGTGGGACGGGTAAAGAAGGGGGCATCGTCGGCAATCAGTCGATGGCCACGGCTGATCAGCTCCAGGGCGAGTTCACTTTTACCTATGCCACTTTCACCACTGATGAGAATTCCCATGCCTAACACCTCGAGGAAAACACCATGCAGGGTCTCCTGGCGAGCAAAATGACGCGATAGATAATAACGTAGCTGGCTTATGACTTCTTCACTGTGGCTGTGTGCAGAGAAGAGGGGAACGCGTTTGGTTTCTGCTTGTTGAAGTATCTGAGCATTCAATTGCCTGTCAGAGGCGATGATGACCATAGCCGAGTGGTCGAACAGAATCGTCAGGGTGTCGTGCAGACTGTTTTTACCCAGGCTATCGAGAAAGGTTAGTTCTTTTTCGGCCAGAACTTGAATCAGAGGCGGGTGGATGATATTGAGGTAGGATACCAGATTGACCTGAGCACCGAGGGCATCTTGCTGGCGAATAATTCGATCCGCCCCACTGCTGCCACTTAACCAGCTTAAGCCAAGCGTGTTTTGAAACTGTTCGAATATTTTCTGGGCCGGGATGTCTTTGTTCATATGCTCAGTCTGTGCTTACTCCTGCGTCCAGAACCTGACATACCTGTGCGGCATCTGTGGCCTCATGCAATTGTGCGAGGATGCTTTCATTACTGAACATCTTTGCCAATTGGGCCAGTGCCTTGAGGTGAGTCTCACCTGCGTCCTCGGGTACCAGCATAGCAAACAGAATGTCGACGGGTATGCCATCGATACTGTCGTAGTCGATACCTTGTTGGAGCCTTACCATAGCAACAATCGTCTCTGTGTTGCCTTGTAAACGACAGTGGGGGATGGCGATTCCCTTGCCTATCCCGGTACTGCCTAGTCGCTCACGACTAACCAAACAGTCAAATATTTCTGCAGCAACCATGTCTGGATGTGACTGCGCCAGTAGCTCACTTATGTATTCCAGTGCTTTTTTCTTACTGGCTACTGCCACATTTAGTGCGACAACGTCAGATGATACTAATTCTGCGATATTCATAATGTATTAGTCGAAGGCTCTGCTTACAAACTTGAATTTATTCCGCAATTATTTTTTCATTGCGGTGATGATCGGTAAGCTTTTCCTTGTGCTTTTTGACCTGACGATCCAGCTTTTCTACCAAGGCATCAATCGCTGCGTACATGGCATCTTCTTCCGCCGTGGCGAAAATCTCACCACCACCGGATACATGTACGGTAGCTTCTGCGGTATGACGTTTTTTTTCTACCGTTAGAATGACGTGCGTATTGCCGACATGGTCAAAATGACGATTTACCTTGTCCATTTTTTCGGTGACATAGTCACGTAAGGAATCTGTGATATCGATGTGATGACCGGTGATACTTAACTGCATAATGCTCTCCTGTGATAATTTATGCGAGGCGCTTACGTTGATTGGAAGGGGGAATGTTAAGGGCTTCTCGATACTTTGCGATAGTTCGTCTAGCCACATTGATTCCCTGATCTGCGAGCAAGTTGGCGATTTTGCTGTCACTTAAAGGCTTACGTGCCTCCTCTGCTGCAACTAGCTTCTTAATTAAAGCATGTATCGCTGTGGATGAATACTCATCCCCTTCGTCTGATGTTACATGACTGGAGAAGAAGTACTTTAATTCAAAGATACCCCGAGGCGAATGAAGATATTTTTTATTGGTGACACGGGATATGGTGGATTCATGCATGCTGACTTCTTCGGCGATGTCATGCAAAACCATCGGCTTCATGGCTTCTTGACCATGTTCAAAGAAATCACGCTGACGTTCGACGATGCGGCTGGCCACCTTTAACAGGGTATCATTGCGGCTTTGTAGACTTTTAAGAAACCAGCGGGCTTCCTGCAGGTGGCTCTTTAATGAAACATTGTCCGATGAGGCGTTGCCACGTTGTACCAGACTGGCATAGTAAGGATTTACCCTTAACTTGGGTGCGATATCCGGATTTAACTCAACTCGCCATTGGCCATTAAGCTTACGTACGTAGACATCAGGGATGACATATTCGGTGTTGCTGGTGGATATTGCCCCACCGGGACGTGGGTTGAGGGAGAGTATCAGTTGTACAACGCTTTTGAGGTTGTCATCGTCCAGACGTAGTTTGCGGCTCAGTTGGTTGTAATCACGCTTGGCCAGCAAGTCAAAATGATCGGTTAATAATTGTGTGGCCTGTTTGATCCATTCCGTTTCTGCCGGCAGCTGTCGCAGCTGAATCAACAGACACTCACGCAGATCCTTGGCCGCCACTCCCAGTGGGTCGAAGTTCTGAATCTGGTGCAAAACGGCTTCTACCTCATCGAACTCCAGCTCGGGTAGGGCTTGTAACAGACTGCTATGGATATCCTCCAGAGAGGTGCCGAGATAGCCATTTTCATCGATGGCATCGATCATTGATTCAGCGATGACTCGGTCCGTGTCACTAAAGTGGCTCATCTCCAGTTGCCAGCTCAAGTGGTCGCGCAGTGACTCTTCGTTGCTGCCTTGATAGTCAAAGTTACCATCCTCACCTGGGCCCACCGCAGAGGTAGGTAATGGAGCCTCATAGATATCGTCCCAACTGCTGTCCACCGGCAATTCGTCTGGAATCGTATCTCCAACCGTATCGCTAGAGAGCATTTCGCTTTCCGGCTCAAAATCCTGACTACTATCCTCCGTTTCTGTGTCAACGGGGGATTCGATCTGGCTGGAGGGTGATTCTGTGCTGGCTTCATTGTCGGAATCTTCCTCATTGACCTCCAGCATCATATTGGAGTCGAGGGCATCCTGGATCTCATTTTGCAGTTCTAGCGACGACAGCTGCAACAAACGAATGGCCTGTTGAAGTTGAGGCGTCATCGTTAGGTGTTGGCCTAATCGTATTTGTATGGATTGCTTCATGACTGTTTAGTTAGATCGGCATTTTCTGCGCTATTCTTTAGACAGGAATTGTAACGTAGTTTGGAAACAGGCGGCAGAGGCATAGGTACTATAAAGTAAACTTTTCACCCAAATAGACATCTTTAACTTGCTGGTTGGCCAGAATCTCATCGGTGCTGCCTTCTGCGATGACTTGCCCCTGACTGACGATATAGGCTCTATGACAGATCCCCAGGGTTTCACGCACGCTGTGATCGGTAATCAACACACCGATACCACGTTCACTCAGCTGACGGATGATGCCCTGAATATCCAGTACTGAGATGGGATCGACACCCGCAAAGGGTTCATCCAGAAGGATAAAGTCAGGATCTGTGGCCAGGGCGCGTGCAATCTCCACACGGCGGCGCTCCCCTCCAGACAGGCTCATCCCCTTGATCTTGCGAATGTGGCTTATATGGAACTCCTGCAGCAACTGTTCCAGTAGTTGTTCCTGTTTTTGGCGGTTGAGCTCTTTGCGGGTTTGCAGGATGGCGAGGATATTGTCTTCGACGCTAAGGCGACGAAATACCGAGGCCTCCTGTGGCAGATAACCGATACCCATACGGGCACGGGCATGCATAGGGAAATCGGTAAGGTCCATGTCATTCAGCTTGATCGAACCCTCATCACAGGCGATGAGGCCGACGATCATATAAAAACTGGTGGTCTTACCGGCTCCATTTGGGCCTAATAAGCCGACAATTTCGCCGCTATTCACGTGCAGGGATACCCCATCGACGACCTTACGAGGTTTATAGATTTTAACCAGATTGTTGGCACTAAGGGTCGTCATTTTTGGCTGCGTCATTATGGCGTTTCATCTTGTTTGGAAGAGGGTTGTATGATCGCTTCGAAGCGCTTGCCGTCTTCTCCACCAGCAACCTCGGCGGTCTGGTTCTGCACATCATAGATAATGACTTCACCTTGCAGGCTATGGTTGGCCGACTGTAACTGTGCTTCACCGTTCAATTTCACTGTCTCGGCCTCTGCATCATAATACAAATGGGAGGATTGGCCTTTGACTAATTTATCGGCGTCGCCCAACTGCTCAAAATGCACCGGATTCCCTTCTGCAATGATTGTCTGTAGTTTGTTATCTTTGAGATGAACCTCAAGTCTATCCGCGAGAATGGTGATTTTCTCTGCGGGGTAACGGTAGCGTACGGAGCCGAAGAAGGTAGTTAGGCCTTTTGCCTCACTCCACTCCATCCGCTGCGCTTCAATATGGCTGCGTTCGCCGGCAAAACTGAATGTCGTGGTGATAAAAAGCAGTATGGCAGCAGCAGTAAGCAAGGCTTTAATCATGCTCCATCTCTCCTTTAACACCACCGAACATTTTCAGGGTTCTGGCTTTGCCATCGATCTTAAATCCACCATGAGACTTGAAGTTGCCATTGGTGAAATCAATGAACGTAGGCTGTTTGCTTTCGGCATACTCACGCTTGGCATAGATCGTCATCGCCTCTGTGCGCATATGTACAGGCTCGGATTTTTCTTCGCGATAATAGACGACACGAATATCCCCAGAGAGATCGAGGATGTGAGTGGTTTCTGTCAATTTCGCCCGTTTGGCGCTTGCCTCCCAACTCAACTCATTCGCTCTTTGGGCGCTAAAATTTAACTCGTTAATATGAAACCATTCACTGTCAGGAAGGTGCTCCAGGTATACCCCCTGGATGCGATAATCCAGTTGTCCCTGCGGTGTAAAGCTGTTGAAGACGAAGTTGTCCAGAGTATAGTCCGGGGTTTCCAGAGGCTGGGGGCTTATGGCTTGCTTGATATCATCCTTATAAAGAAACCAGCTACTTACGGCAACGATGGCCAGTAGCAAGATGATGGCGAGAATAAGGCGTGGTTTCATCAGCGGGTATACTGTTTTAGCATGGACTCAAGATGTCCCTGGGCACGTAGGATCAGTTCACAGACATCACGGGCTGCACCGCGGCCACCATTGCTTGGGCTTAACCAGTGACTGTGTTGCTTTACCATCGGATGGGCATCCTGTACACCGATGGCCAGTCCCACACGAACCAATATGGGCAGGTCGACCACATCATCACCGACATAGGCCACTTGTTCAGGGCTCACACCGACGAGTTGACACAACTCTTCAAAGGCGGGCAATTTATCCAGCTTTCCCTGATAGACATGCTCTATGCCAAGGCTGCGCATGCGATGTTCTACCACATCAGAGGTGCGTCCGGTGATGATGCCAATCTTGATGCCTGTGGATTGCAGCATCTTCATGCCATGACCATCTCGAGAATTAAACGCCTTGTACTCTTCGCCTCCATCACCCAAAAACAGGCTGCCATCGGTCAGAACGCCATCAACATCGAAGATGACCAATTTGATGGCTTTTGCCTTGTCGAGAATATCCTGCATCGTGGTTCCGTATGTTTGGTTTCGTTGTTATACAACACCGGAGCGTAATAGGTCATGCATATTAAAGGCGCCTACCACGCGATTTTCTTCATCCACTACCGGCAGGGCATTGACCTTGAATTCTTCCATCAGTTGCAGGCCTTCGGCAGCCAGCATGTTGGCTTGCGCACGTTTGGGATCTGCAGTCATGTGCTCACTTACCTGCATCTTATGCACGTCCACATGGGTATGATCCATCAGTCGGCGCAAGTCACCATCGGTAAACAGACCCAGCAGGATATTATTCTCGTCGACAATCGTGGTCATGCCCAGACGTTTATCCGACATCTCCAGTAGTGCCTCGCCCAGTGTTGCCTTGGCACGGACCCGAGGAATGTTTTCTTCTGTTTGCATGATGTCACTGATATGCAGTAGCAGTCGTCGACCCAGGCGACCACCGGGATGTGAGAGAGCAAAATCGTTGGAGGTGAAACCACGCTCTTCCAGCAGGGAAACCGCCAGGGCATCGCCCATGGCCAGAGCGGCGGTGGTGCTGGCGGTGGGGGCCAGTCCCAGCGGACAGGCCTCCTTGCTGACGCTAACATCGATATTGATGGTGGCGGCCTGTGCCATACGTGATGCGGGATTACCGGTGAGGGTAATAAACGGCACCTTCATGCGTTTAATCAAAGGCAGGATGGTGAGTATCTCATCGGTCTCGCCAGAATTGGACAGGGCCAGAACCACATCCTTGGCGGTGATCATACCCAGATCGCCATGGCTGGCCTCACCGGGGTGCATAAAGAAGGACGGGGTGCCGGTACTGGCCAGGGTAGCCGCGATCTTGTTACCGATGTGGCCGGACTTACCCATACCTGTGACCACGATGCGGCCTTCACAGGCGAGCATAAAACCGCAGGCCTCGACGAAATCGTCGTTGATGCGCGATTTTAATTGTTCGATTGCCTCGGCCTCAACATTCAGTACCGCTTCGGCCAGGGTCTTGATCTTGTTTTTATTCATAACTCGTCAGTCTTGCTATCTATGCTTCAGGATAACCCAGTTCAGTCAGCTTATTGCTAAGTGTCTCACGTGATAGCGCTTGCCCTTCTACCTTTACCTCACCACTCTCAACCTGGGCCGTGACCTTTTCTACCCCTGCCAGCGTCGCCAGGCCTTCTTCTATGGCCTTGGTGCAACCACCGCATTTGACATTCTGTACCTGGAATAATTCAGCTTGCATCTGTATCTGCCTTTTTATCGTTAAAAGATCGCCACTTCTGCCAATACCAGCATATATATGGCATAGACAGAGAGCAGTATCGAACCTTCGTAGCGGTTCAATCGACCGGTACCGCGAAAGCCATAGGCTAACACGAACAGGGTAATGGTGAGGCCTAACATCACCGGCAGGTCTCGGCTGAATAGCTCAGATTCGGCCTGGTAGCCGCTGATGATGGCAGGCAGGCCCATGACACCGAGGACATTAAACATGTTCGAGCCAATCACATTTCCGATGGCAATATCGTGTTCACCCTTCAAAGCACTCATCACCGAGGCCGCCAGCTCTGGCAGACTGGTACCAATGGCGATGATGGTC
>JAOUJT010000340.1 GCA_029883105.1 Gammaproteobacteria bacterium | reverse complement strand
ATTCTCACAAATGGATCGAGGGTGGTGCTTAATTTCGTGCCAATATCGGCGGTGATATGCCAGGTAGTACCGCTGATTATATTTCCTCGCAATGCCAGGGCATTGGATTTTCGGGATGGAGAGCCGGGGAGTAGGTTAACGCCGTCGGAGTCCGAATCTTCTGCGGCATCTGTTTGTAGTAACAGACTGAATCGGTCTTCTGTCCTGGGCAGTGAAAAATATATATAGGCATCGGTTAGGGGATAGGGCCGACCTTCATCCAGCCACACCGAAGCAACACTTAGGCGAGCGTAACTACTATTATCAGAGGAAAAATTTTCAGTGTTGCTGAAGATCTGGTCAATACTATCCGAAAAGTTCAACAGGTTATAGGAAAGGAAATTTCTGGGTTCGTCTAGCAGGGCTACAATATCGTTGTTGCTTGTACCGAGTAGCGTATTATCTTCAGCAAAAGCGTGTGACCACGACAGCAAGAAGATTATGCAAATGGCGTGAGCGCTTATGTGTGATTTGGGCCAATGTATGGTTAATATCAAACGATTCATGGTTATTGTTATCGTCCAGCCTTGGTAATACTAATAGTATTGCTGGCTTCATATTATATTGAAAATAAGCCAGTACGCCAGAACCAGCACTTTTGCAGGTAATTTCCCTATAAAATACTTGTATTTAAACGAAAAAGCTAATAACATCTGTGTATATGCATAGATGTGAGTGATGTATGAGTAATGAGCAACAGATAGATCGGGTGGCACAAGGGGCGTGTATGAATCTCCAGGTGTTGCGTGCCAGCCATTTTGTACTCAAGGCCTTTGATGAAGCTTATCGAGAGTTTGGTGTACGGGCGACACAATTGCCTGTATTGGCCATGATGGCAGAGACCACATCGTCTGTTTCAATCAAGGACATCGCTGAGGTCGTAGAGTCTGAGCGCAGTGTTATGTTCCGTAAGCTTAAGGTAATGGAAAAGAATGGCTGGATAGCCGAAGATCTGGCTGTAAGTGGCAAGGAAAAAATGTATTTCCTTACTGACTCGGGCCACAAATTGATCGCTGATCTGGCACCTATACGCACTCAGGTACAGGAAAAGTTGATGACGCGGCTGGCACCCGACGAGCAACACCTGCTTATGTCGCTGTGTGGAAAGCTACGTGGCTTGTCTTAGATTTACTGCTTAGAGCGGTGAGAGAGTGATGCGCATAGATGGCCCTCAAGCAAGAGAGCTGGTGATGTCTGGGGCTCAGTTGCTGGATGTGCGCAGCCCACAGGAGTTTGCCGCGGATGCAGCACCGGGGGCGATGAATATTCCGTTACCTCTGCTGGCTAAGTACGCGGCCTTGCTAGATAGGACCCAGGCAGTTGTCGTGTACTGCCGTTCCGGCAATCGCAGTACCAGTGCTTCTCAGTGGTTAGGGGCTAATGGCTTTGCCGGCGTTTACGATATTGGATCACTACGGAACTATTACCATTTCTGATAGACCAAGCTAGTAATGTTCAACCAGTTTGGATTCCTCCTCCAACTCCCAAACTGATGTTTTAGCGGATTCTCTGAATCCGCTATTTTTTTGCCTGTTTGACCGGCATATACTGGGACGGCGTCGACATTTCGATAAAAAAGATGTCTCAGCCTACAGTCAGTAGTGTGTGAAAGCCGATAAAGGCTAGATACAAAATAGAAATAGCACGGGTAATACGAATGAATCTGAACGCAAAACACACAGCTTTGCTATTTTTACTCCCCTTCCTATTAACCGCATGTCCCAGCTCCGGCGGCCCAGAGCAATGCCCTAACCGGGCGGCATCGGGCGCTTCCATTTGCGGCACGATTTCGGTATCCAGCAATACCTTCGCCGATAGTGATGTGAATGACATATATGCCGGTGATTATTGGGTAGCCAATAATGATGCAAACTCTGCGCAGAATATTTCAAACCCTGCCTTAGTGGGTGGTTATATAAACACAGCCGGTGCTGGACCTACCGGTCATTTACAGAGCAGTGGTGACATCGCTGACTTTTACAAGGTTAAACTGAAGGCTGGTGATACGGTAAAGTTGTATATTGCGGATGCTGCACAGAATCTTGACCTCTATTTATACGATACGAATCTTCTGGAAAAGGCCTTATCTATAGGTATAACCCAGGTAGAAAGCGTAACGGCTCCCGCGGCCGGTGATTTCTACATCAAGGTCGTTGCGGTGTCGGCGGCCTCCAACTACACCCTAACGGTCGGCATTACCCAGATTGCGACGGCCAATGAATACTTCAGTAATCTTGACTTTGCCCCCGGCGAGATCCTGGTACGTTTTCAGGATGAGAAGCTGCCACTGGGGGTAATGCGTGCCGAGGCACAGTCGGATATGGTGGGTTTACAACATCTTTCTGGCGCGCCCGGTCGAGTGCAGTTGTTGGGGCTGGGGGATGTCGCACAACGGCAACAGGCCGCGCAATTACTCGGTATTCAGTCGGTGCCGGTAGTGGGCAGGTATGCGGACCCGATAGTGCAATTAAAGCTTGAGACCATGCAGGCGGTACAGGCCCTGCGTAAACGTTCTGATGTGCTCTCGGCAGATCTCAATTATCACCATGACCTATTGGCGGTGCCTACCGATACCTATTACAGCAATCAATGGCACTATCCCTTGATCGACCTGCCCTTGGCCTGGGAGGACCTTACCCGCGGTAGCGGTGCCATCGTCGCAGTGATCGACACCGGAATCATCAATCATCCGGACCTGGCCGGCCAGCTCTCTCCGGATGGCGGCTATGATTTCATCAGTTCCAGCAGTATCGCAAACGACGGTAATGGCATAGACAGCGATCCAACGGATACCGGTGACAAGGTTGCCCCCAAGACACGCAGCACCTTCCACGGTACCCATGTGGCCGGCACCATTGCCGCC
>JAOUJT010000339.1 GCA_029883105.1 Gammaproteobacteria bacterium | reverse complement strand
GAGCGACTTTCTATTCCTAGACCATCGACCTATATGGTACTATCTGGATTATCGTCTGTCGGCAAAACTCAGCTTGCTTTACAGCTTTGCTTGGGTACGGCAATAGCAATTAAAAATAAGGGTGAGGATGCTTGTGTAGCTATTCACGAGTTTGAGCAAACAGATCAAAGTATGGCCATTCGCCTTATCTGTTGTATGGCAGGGCTCGACTCGACACACTTAGACAGAGGCGACTTCACTAAGGACGATTATGTTTTATTCGACTTAATGGCCGACAGACTAAGCGAACTGCCTATAGTGTTCAATACCCATACCGGGGTAACTCGCACACAAGTAGGGAACGCTATCCATGCCCAAAGCAATAAACTTCCCGTCAAAATGGCGCTGGTAGACTATCCTGAGCTACAAGCCGACACCGGGGACACTGAGGAAATAAGGGTAGCTACCATAGCCCGCTATTATCAGGGTATATCACGGCAGACACAGACCTGCATAATAGGCATTTACCAGTACCCGAAGTTGGATACCGTGTCGATGATGGCCGGCTACGCTAATGAAAGGTATTCCGCTGGTATTACGCAAGCTGGAGATTCTGTGATTGAAGTCTACAATCCGCCGGCTATGCGACGCAACAATATAGACTTTAGAGTGCCTAAAGGGTTTGACGAGCAATTCGCCTATGTCGTCTTAAAGAAGAACAGAGACCGCAAAACCGGATATTTTCCGATGGTATGGGAGCCTGAATTTGTGAGGTTTTCAGATCCAAGGATAGAAGTAACTTTCGGCCACGAAGTGTATGACTTAGACACCGCTTGGATGTATAAGGGCACCGGTTTAACTAACGAGGGAGACTTTTAATGGCCACGCTATATAATCAGTATAGACCTAAAACATTTGGGGATGTAGTGGGGCAAGAGTTCACTACGCGGGCATTAAGCAACCAAACTGAGAATGGAACCGTGTCTCACGCCTACCTGTTCCATGGGCCGAGGGGAACCGGCAAAACCACCACCGCCCGCATCCTGGCTAACGCCGTATGTTGCGGCGAAGGGAGTGAGCCTTGTCTGGACTGCGATATATGTTGGGATTTCGCTAATGACGAGTATGTAGACTTAATCGAGCTAGATGCCGCTAGTAGGGGAGGTGTGGATTATGCACGGGCCATTACTGAGTTCGTACAACATTTACCCGTCATGGGGCAGTACAAGATTATCATAATAGACGAAGCCCACATGCTATCGAAATCAGCCGCCAACGCTTTACTCAAGACTATAGAAGAGCCGCCGGAAGGAGTGATCTTCTGCCTATGCACGACTGAGGTTCATAACATTATTCCGACCATCCGCTCTCGGTGCCAAGAGTACAAATTGCGGCTATTGAACACGCATGACCTTTTAGGACTGCTTCGCTCAATCCTGACTAAAGAAGAAAAGCACCTTGAGGATGAAGTGCTTAACTTATTGATAAGAAAGGCTGAAGGTTCACCACGCGATGCCATATCGCAAATGGAAACCGCTTTATCTTTGGATATACAGGACTATACAGAAATTTCCCGTATCCTGTACGGAATGGACCCGCTTGGTATTGATACCCTATTATCTGCCATAAACACCGGAGACAGCCGAAAATGGGCCGATTATGTGAAAAATTATGGGGTGAATTTGGACATTGTAGCCGAGGCCATTCAGGACTTCCATTCTCAGCTTCTAGGGCTAAAAAATACCCTTTTCGATTACGAGGAGTTAGCTTTTATACTCCGACAATTAAACAACGCTTATGCGCAGGCTAAAAAAGAGGACACTTTAGCAATAGTGTCGTCTATTATCTTGCTGGCTGTAAAGCATATAACCGATAATGTGGAGGTACTAGAGCCTGATTTTTAACTATTGACAGAATTTTGAACGTGTGCTATGCTTATAATTGATTATAAAATTTACACGAGTGTCTAGGAGGCATAAATGAAGATTTCAAAAACGATTTCCTGGGTAATGGGGCACGCCTTAAGTGAGCCTTACCCACAAGATGGGCCATGCGCTCATTTACATGGCCACAATTACAAGGCTGAAATTCGAGTGGCCGGAGCAATTGGGGATGACGGCATGGTTTTCGATGCCGCTGATTTTAACGCCCTAAAGGACTGGGTGAACGTCTACTTAGACCATCGCATGATGTTAAGGGACAACCACCCGCTGGTTCAGGCTTTAGACCGTCAAGAGCAGTCTGACCAAATCAAGTATGTATTGAACGACATCTTGAAAGTCATGAATTGGGGCATCGTATCTGTACCATTCAACCCAACAGCAGAAAACTTAGCTATTCTTTTAGCCACCCGCACGGCGACCACCATGGGCCTGTCCGGCCAAATTGCGCACATCGGAGTAACAGTTTGGGAAACCGACACAGTGTCAGCCATTTATGAGGTAGCCAACAGCGCCATGGGCTATCCAGCATTTAAGGATTACAGCCCTATGACATTATGGCAGCCGGCTAAAGGTAGCACAGCATGAGATCAGAAAAACAGCGGATCCAAGAGGAGCTGCTTCCTGTTATCGAGGCTTTGTTAGATGTTATCGAGCCTGGTTGGGAGACCAACCCTGACTTGGAGGAAACGCCCAAGAGGGTAAGCAAATTTTATGGAGAGTTCATCGGCTATCGAGACAACAGCAATTTCACTTCTTTCGAACCTGTTGTTTCTGGCCAATTGATTTTAGTACGGAATATTCCATATTTCAGCTTATGCGCACATCACCTGCTACCGTTTTATGGTAAGGTTACTGTAGCCTATATCCCTAATCCGGCCGGCGAAGTGCGTAAAAACAAGGTTTTGGGGTTGAGCAAAATTCCTCGCATTGTTCAGATGAAGGCTCATAAGCCGCAAATGCAAGAAACATTAGCTTCCGACATA
>JAOUJT010000338.1 GCA_029883105.1 Gammaproteobacteria bacterium | reverse complement strand
CTAACAGGTACATCATTTCGTGGACGTGAGGCATCAAACTGGCCGCGATAGACCAGTTTCAATGCCTCATCAAAAAGATAAAGGTCCGGTGTGCAAGCAGCTTGATAGGCCTTGGCCACTGACTGACTCTCGTCATACAGATAAGGAAACCCAAAATCATACTCTTTTGTCAGAGCGACCATTTTTTCCGGGCTGTCGTCGCTGTAGTTGACGATGTCGTTGGAACTGATGGCAACGACATTTACACCTCTGGATTGATAGGCCATAGTCATTTGCACAAAGGTTGGGAGGATATGTATTACATAAGGGCAATGGTTGCAGATAAACACCACCAAAGTACCCTTGCTGCCTTTTAAATCTTTCAAGGCCCGGTTTTCGCTTGTAAGCGGTTCAGGCAGATTAAAGTCAGGAGCAATACTGCCCAGTTCCAACATGGTTGATTCGGTTCTTGCCATAGTTTTTATATCTTTCGGTTATGATTATTTACGATCCGCATGGATTTCCCAGGCATCGATCAGTGCGCCCAATTGTTCTGTATCACGGGACATTTGTTCAAAAGCTGCCTCTGCCGCTTCGCCATTGCCTGCATGCTGGAGTTCCACAACATGGTGAATGTGTTCATGCATATCAGCATGTACGCGTTCCAGCTCATCCAGTTTGGAAAAACTTGTGTGATTCTGTTTGCCTTCACTGTAATACCACTTACCCAATTCACATTGGGTATGATCGGTAAGACTCCCTTCCTCAATATCATATTTACCCTGTAAGAATGCAGTGAGACGAGGTTTCCAGGCAAAATGTCCGGCCTTGTAAGAAGAGAGATCGAGACTACTCTCGCCAGCCTTGAATTGTGCCGTAATCAGACGTAGACCCTCCACCTGTCTGACCGTTTTTTCACAGGCATCTACGGTTTGGAGTGCGCCAATAGAGGTGTTTGAGGCCATTTCACTAATATGTGCAAGGTTCCGGTTCATCTCATCTGCGGTGATATTCTGCTGTGTTGCAGAACTGGCTATGAGGGTATTCATGTCCACAATGGTACTAACTGAGGTCATGATAGATTCCAGGGATTCACCCGCCCGGGCGGCATGGCCGACCACTTTATCGGCCTCACGCTTACCGTCTTCCATGACACCTACCGCTTCTCCTGCAGCTTGTTGCAGACGTTCGATTATCTGCTGTATCTCCTGGGTAGACGCCTGGGTACGCGAGGCCAGGGTACGCACCTCATCGGCCACCACGGCAAAGCCGCGACCCTGCTCACCGGCCCGAGCCGCCTCGATAGCGGCGTTCAGGGCCAACAGATTGGTCTGCTCGGCAATATCACGGATAACATCGACCACCATGCCGATACTTTCACTATCTGACTCCAGGCGATGTATTACGTCGGCAGCACGGCCGACCTCTTTTGCCAGAGAGTCGATGGAATTAATCGTTAACTCGACCACCTCTTTACCCTGCTTCGCCTCACCTTGTGCCTGACCCGCAGATGTAGCTGCTGCACTGGCATTCTCCGCTACCACCTTTACCGTGGTACTCATCTCATTCATCGATGCGGCAACCATATCCGTCTCACTACTCTGTACATCCATGCTATTTTTAGCTTCCACAGAAGCTATATTCATCTGATCCACTTCGATTAGCAGGCGAGCACTGGAACCCAGAACCTGGCGAATAAGCATCCGGAATCTGTCCAGCATATCGTTAATCGCCTGCGAGGTATCACCCACCTCATCCTGACGCTTGATATCCATGCGCAGGGTCAGATCATTATCGCTGGCGATACGACCCATCAGTTTTTGCATATCTGCCAGAGGTGTGGTGATAACTCGGCTTACCAGGGTAAATACAGTCGCCCCCATCAACAATGCAATCAAAAGGAAGATCGCTAGATAGCGCAATACCTTATCAAACTCAGCATCAACTTTTGATTCAAGCTCTTGCATATCACGACGATTGGATACACCTAAGTTTTTCAAGATGTCAGAGATACTCGACAACTGTGGCCGTATATCCTCACCGGCATGACTAGTGATTTTTTTGATCAAAGATTCTAATTTGCCAAGTTGTTTCTGCTCATCACTAGAGAGTTGACCAGAGCTTTGATATTTTTTCGCTATTAAAGAGAGTGGACGCAGTAGAGAGTTTATCTGTGTTGTCGCATCGCTTGCTTGCTGGATAGAGCTATAAATAGCTCCCAGAGAGTTCGCGCTCATAAGATCATGCATTTGAATCAATAACGCATTGCGTTGTACCAGCTCTGATTTATATTGTGACCAATGTTGCTTAACCGGATTCAGAAGAAAAGAGACCACAAAAAATACTATGCCAAGAGTGGCTAATAATCCTACTGACATACCGATAAATTTTTGCTTAATTGTTCGAAATAGCATTTAAAATCCTCTTACACCGATGTTTACACCATGCTGCCATTCGATCATTGTTATGTTTATATAGGTTAGAGATCGAATATTTAAATTATCCGTGATGATATCCTAGAAACACTATAGACGTAAGTCTTTGCTTTTAATAAATTTCCTCAGAATATTACCTAATAATAATATTGCATATAGAAAAACACCTGCCGGGCTGCACCTATATATCCGCTCTTTGCGCTGATCGGATCCGTCCCGAACAGGCCACCATATTCACTGCCACGTACACCATCGGGCAGACGCAGCCCCATAATCAGACTGGCATCCTGTCGCCAGTCATGGTTCAGCGTCATACTCAGGTAGGAGTCTCCATCTCCAGGGTGGTGCAGCAGGTTCATATTGGCCTGCCAGCGTGGGGATAACTCCATCATCATGCCGATGCTGAGGGTATCCTTCGCCAGAGTGTATAACTCCCCTCTTGTTATTCTGGATATCAATGCCGTGTCTGCCATGGCCGTAGCCAGATCCACATTCGTC
>JAOUJT010000337.1 GCA_029883105.1 Gammaproteobacteria bacterium | reverse complement strand
GGAAGGGTGGTTTTGTTGTCGCTGCTGCTAAAACAGAGCCATAGATGAATTTGTGTCGCTGACGCGACGCTTACAAAAGCATTTATGCGGTTTGTCGCACCGCGGGCGACATACTTTATTAGCGTAAATACCCAAAGGGCATGATAAAAGTAGGCAAAGAAGCGCCACCTAAGACTTGCCCTGCGGGTTCCTTGCGCTTCTCGGAAGAAACAGCGCTCCCGGAACTCGCGTGAGCAGAAAACGCTCACACTCAAACATCCGTCCGCTTAGTCCGTTTCTTCCTGCGATGTTGATTCATCACTTCATTCCTCACACTACGGGCAGCAAAGCTGTCCGATTTACCTGACGGATATATCGTCGGCTGCATCTATGGGGATTTAAAAGCTGTGGTTGTTTTGAGGCTGTAGAGTGAGATGGTAAACAGGGACCGCCACAACTTTGCGTTGTCTATTTAGTGTTTGGAGTTACTGCTGTCCTGATTGATGCTTTTTATCTTTATCTTTATCTTTATCTTTATCTTTATCTTTATCTTTATCTTTATCTTTATCTCTATCTTTATCGGTGAGTATTTGGCTTATTATGCTAAGGCCGTGAAGGAGGATCCATAGAATCTTGCAGACGGGATACTCAAATCAAAGGCCGATGAAAATCGGCTTTGTTGTGTCACGGTATTGAAACATGCAGTAGTGACATAAGTCAGTCGCTTGAGAGTTAGATGAAATTCTCGTGTTTAAGTGCGGGTTTTGTGGTGGGGGTATCTTTTGAGCCTATGTGTATCCGCACAGATAAAATACCACCTATCCCGCTGGTATTATTGAGCAATATTCGATATAGATAAGCCATTGTGGGTATGATGTACGGATAAGCAAATATCAGACGTTTGTACTTCGTATCAGTGAGAAATAGTAATAAGCAGGAGTGTAATAATGGAAACATCAAGCATTATCGTACTAGTCGTTGTTGGTGTGATGATTCTCTATGTGATCAGCATCTTCAATCAGTTGGTTGCCTTAAAGAATCGCTACAAGAATGCTTTTGCTCAGATCGAGGTTCAGTTGAAGCGTCGTTATGATCTCATTCCGAACCTGGTAGAAACGGCAAAAGGCTACTTGAAGCATGAGCGAGAGACGCTCGATGCTGTGATCTCGGCACGTAATGCAGCGGAGAGTGGTTTGAAGGTGGCACATGCTGATCCTGGCAATAGTGATGCGATGAAAACCCTTGGCCAGGCGGAAGGCAACCTTGCAGGTGCGATGGGTCGATTTAATGTGGTGATGGAGGCCTATCCGGATTTAAAGGCCAATCAGAATATGATGCAGTTAACCGAAGAGCTTACCAGCACCGAGAACAAAGTAGCGTTTGCACGACAGGCATTTAATGACCAGGTGATGGACTATAACACCTACAAGCAATCTTTCCCGCAAACGATATTTGCTGGAATGTTTGGTCATTCTGCTGATGCCGCATTGTTGGAGTTTGAAGACAGCGCACAAATGCAGGCCGCGCCTAAGATCTCTTTTTAGCACTGACATAAGGGCTTGTTTCGATGAATTTCTTTGAAGCACAAGCGGTGGCTCGGCGCAGTACAGTGTGGCTGGTATTGTTGTTTAGCATGGCGGTGATTGGTCTGATTCTGGTTACCAATATATTGGTACTGATACTCTCAGCCTATCTGGAAACAGGTCAGATACTCTTTGCTTACGATACTTTACATGGGTATTTTCAGTGGAGCAGATTCGTTGCGGTCTCCATTGCAGTGACCTTATTGATACTTGGTGGCAGCCTGATTAAATCGTCACAGTTGTCGGCCGGTGGACATGTCATTGCTGAAGCACTGGGCGGGCAGTTCATACCTCAGAACAGCCCTGAGCCACATCATCGCAAGATTATAAATGTGGTTGAGGAGATGGCACTGGCCTCGGGTTCGCCTGTGCCCAAGGTCTATTTGCTGGACGAGCCTGGTATCAATGCCTTTGCCGCCGGTTGGACCAGCAGCGATGCAGTGATCGGTATCACCCTGGGTGCCGTTAGACAGTTAGGTCGTGATGAACTTCAGGGGGTTATTGCACATGAATTCAGCCATATCCTGAATGGAGATATGCGTCTGAATATCCGCCTTACGGGGGTGCTGCACGGGATTCTTCTAATAGGCATAATTGGTTACTACCTGATGCGGGTAATGACCTATGCCCGTAGCTCACGTAACGAAAAAGGCGGTAGTATCGTCGCGGTAGTTATTGCTCTGGGCCTGGGGCTGGTGGTGATTGGCTATATCGGTACCTTCTTTGGCAATATGATCAAGGCCATGGTGAGTCGGCAGCGTGAATATCTGGCGGATGCCTCATCGGTACAATTTACCCGCAATCGTGACGGTATCTCTGGTGCGTTGAAAAAGATTGGTGGTATACACCATGGTTCAAGGCTTTCCAGTCCGGCGGCACCGGAATTCAGTCATGCCTATTTCGCTCAGGGTGTGAGTGCGTTTATGGGCGAACTGTTTGCCACTCATCCCCCTCTGAAGAAACGTATCCTGCGTATCGATCCGCGTTGGGACGGAAAGTTTACTAGCACACAAGCGAGTGACGAAGAGGGCTCATCTCAGTCTGAGTCAGTCATCTCGGACCATAGTAAGAAGGCAAATCACATGACTGCCGCCACCATCGGTGCTGTCGTGGCGGATGCACTGCACTCCATAGATCATGTGGGACAACCGTCCGAAGCCCATCTTGGTTATGCGCGCCAACTGTTGACTGAAATACCTGCAGAACTTAAAGCTGAGTCCCAGGACCCTTATGGCGTCCGCGCACTGATGTATGCATTGCTACTGCATCCATCCGCAGCGGAACAGAGTAAACAATGCTTATTGTTGGAAGAACTGATCGATGCAGAGTTGTATAAAAAGGTAATGGCGCTGGCT
>JAOUJT010000335.1 GCA_029883105.1 Gammaproteobacteria bacterium | reverse complement strand
GGGCCGCCCTATGTCTGAGGGAGTCAGGGAGCGCCTTTTTTGTAACGGAAAATAGCAGAAAAATCAGTTTAATTTGTTTATATTGCGGCCGTAGAAGATCTCCTGCATCTCCTTTTTCAACTGAGCCCGGAGTTGCTTTTGCTCCTTAATGGTCAGGTCTTCGGCATCAATTTCAAACAGATAATTATCCAGGTTGAATTCCTTTAGCAGCATCTTGGTATGAAAGATGTTCTCCTGGTAAACATTCACATCCACCATGGTGTAATTCTCCTTCACATCCTTACCAATGTAATTCTGAATGGAATTGATCTTGTGGTCGATGAAGTGCTTTTTACCTTTCACATCACGGGTAAAGCCCCGTACACGGTAATCCATGGTAACAATGTCCGACTCGAAACTATGGATCAGATAGTTCAGCGCCTTGAGTGGTGATATACGTCCACAGGTGGAGACATCGATATCTGCACGAAAGGTGGAAATGCCGTTATCGGGATGACTCTCCGGATAGGTATGTACGGTAATGTGACTTTTATCCAGATGTGCGACTACAGAGTCCGGTGTTGGTCCCGGTGCTTCGGTATTGGACAACTCCCCGGCAATAATCGGCTCTTCGGAGATCAAGATAGTCACCGAGGCCCCCTGAGGGTCGTAGTCCTGGCGCGCAATATTCAAAATATTTGCGCCGATAATCTCCGTCACATCGGTGAGGATCTGGGTCAAGCGCTCGGCATTATACTCCTCATCGATATAATCGATATAGGATTGCTGCTGCTGCCTGTCCTGCGTATAGGAGATGTCGTAGATATTAAAACTCAGGGTTTTAGTCAGATTATTAAAACCGTGCAGCTTCAATTTACGTTCGAGCTTTTTTGCCAAAGAGTCATCCACCAGCAAATACCAAATATGACGTCCATGCGACGCCGACGAAAAAAGTGGCGAGATTATGCGTGATATTCTCCTACTTGGGTAGCCCCGAGGTCCCCTCCAGCGGCGGATGGTGGATGATCTGTACCACGTTAGCATCTGGATCATAGCAGTAGAAGCTGCGCGCGCCATCACGATGAGTCTTGGGGACGGTACGCATCTTGATATCGTGACTGAGCAGGAACTCATACCAGGCATCCACCTGCTCCGCCTCTTCGAGGATAAAACCGGTATGGTCCAGACGCTGGGGGCCGGAATAATCTTCGCTGCCCTTATGCAGCGCCAGATTATCATTACCGGAAGAGAGGTAGACATTATCCGGGTCCGGACGCCACTCCACCTGCATGCCCATCAGCTCAACATAGAAATGTTCCATGGCAACAAAATCGGAACAATACAGCGCCACATGGCGCAACCCGGCAGTAGGTTTTGGTCTTGGTATACTCATCGAAAAGCACCTATAACGCAGAGAACGCAGAGGCGCAGAGGACGCAAAGGAAAAAATGACTTCAGCTTTGCTCTTCTCCGCGTCCTCTGCGCCTCTGCGATCTTTGCGTTAATTTACTCTTGAATAATTTCGTAGTCGTGACTGATCTCTACGCCGCCGTTGGCGAGCATAATGGAGGCGGAGCAGTACTTTTCTGCTGACAGCTCTACAGCACGAGCAACACGCTTTTCGTCCAGATCTTTGCCTTTCACCATGAAGTGCACATGGATCTTGGTGAATATCTTCGGGTCCTCATCGGCGCGCTCGGCTTCCAGCTCGGCAACACAATCCGTTACCTGTTGGCGCCCCTTCTTCAGAATATGAATAACATCAAACGCGGTGCAACCGCCCATACCCAGCAGCAGCATCTCCATTGGCCGCACACCCAGATTACGGCCGCCCAAGTCCGGTGGACCGTCCATCACCACAGCATGGCCGCTGCCCGATTCGGCAACAAATGTCGCCTCCTCCACCCACTTTACACGTGCTTTCATAATTGAACTGTTCCGTATTATCTCGACAAAATAGACTATCATGCACCCTGTAACTTGCCCAGCCCGTATCGTACTGGTATAAAAAGCAGTATTATCTAGTTGTTATTACTTCATTTTTGATAGAGACAGGTCATGGAACCCATAATTAAGACCAACCCCATTATCGAGCGCTTTCTGGAACAGTGTCACCGTCGCCGCTACCCGGCCAAGAGTGTCATCATCTATGCCGGCGATAAATCGGACGTACTGTTCTACATCATAAAGGGTTCTGTCTCTGTATTGATCGAGGACGATGATGGACGTGAGATCGTGCTGGCCTATCTCAATGCCGGCGACTTCTTCGGTGAAATGGGCCTGTTTGAGGGAGAAAATGCAGGACGCAGTGCCTGGGTACGGGCACGTGAAGAATGTGATGTCGCCGAAGTCAGTTACACCAAATTCCAGCAAATGGCCGAAGACGATACAGAGATCCTCTTCCATCTGGCCTCTCAAATGGCCCACCGTCTGCGCAATACCAGCCGTAAAGTCGGTGACCTGGCCTTCCTCGATGTGACCGGCCGTGTGGCACGCACCCTGCTGGATCTGACCAAGCAGCCCGATTCCATGACCCATCCTGATGGTATGCAGATCCGCATAACTCGTCAGGAACTGGGGCGTATCGTCGGCTGTTCCCGTGAAATGGTCGGGCGTGTACTGAAAAACCTGGCCGAGCGTGAATTGATCCATGTGAAAGGCAAGACCATCGTTGTCTACGGCACGCGTTGAGCACCGCCCCTGATTAAGGCTCGAAGTTATTAACCCAGAGTTCACCTAGAATCGCTGCGTTAATAACTCCGAGCTTTATCTCCACCCTTAAGAAAATAACTCTTTCAGCTTCTCGCCCGGCTCGTCGGCTCGCATAAAGGCCTCGCCGACGAGGAAGGCATTCACACCATTGTCCCGCATCAGCTTCACGTCTTCCGGTGCATGGATGGCGCTTTCAGTCACTACGATGCGTTCTTTGGGGACCATCT
>JAOUJT010000336.1 GCA_029883105.1 Gammaproteobacteria bacterium | reverse complement strand
ACTGAGACAACAGGCATTGTCATTGTCGAATCAAGAAACTCGTGCCGTGATAAAGATAATCGTCACTCGTGGTGTTGGCGGTCGTGGTTATCGCATCACGGAGGATATGCAGCCGACCATCATCATGAGTCTCTCAAACTGGCCAGATTACCCGCCGGACAACGCCACACATGGTGTGCATATGCGTAGTTGTGAGATTCATCTGGCGCAGCAACCTCGTTTGGCTGGTATAAAACATTTGAATCGTCTGGAGCAGATCCTGGCACGACGTGAATGGTCCGATGAATCCATCGCCGAAGGGAGCATATGTGATGCCGAAGGACATGTGATCGAAGGCACCATGAGTAATCTGTTTTTTATTCAAAAGGGTGTGGTGATTACTCCAGAGCTATCACAGTGTGGTGTGGCAGGTATTATGCGCCAGCTGATACTGGAGGCCTGTGCTGGATGCGGAGTAGACTACAGAATAATCCCACTCAACCTGGCACAGGCAAGGCTATCGGAAGAGATCTTTATGACAAATAGTCTGATTGAGGTATGGCCGGTAAGGCAGTGGGATGATAAAACGTATATTGTGAACGGTGAGATTACTCAGAAACTTAAAAACTACATTAACAAAAAGCCCTAAACTATGGATTTTATTAGAAATTTTTCTCGTTCCATTGGTGTTATTGTCATTATTTTCAGCTTTGGACTGGGCTGGTTATGGATGGAATTCGACAGCTTTGCCGATGCTCCGCTGGAGTTTTCCGGCCCCGACTATCGCTACACGATTGAATCCGGTAAGACCCTAAAGCGTATATCACGGGAGCTACAGCAACAGGGTCTGATCTCCAGTGCAGATAAGCTGGTTTGGTTGGCCCGGTTACAGGGGGACGCAGACCATATTCGTCTTGGTGAATATGAATTTACTCAAGGTACGACGGTTCAACAGTTATTGAACAAGTTTGTCGCCGGTGATGTGAAACGCTATAGCCTGACCCTGGTTGAGGGCTGGAATATTCATCAGGTGATGCAGGCGGTCAATGCTGATCCGATCTTGCAACACAAACTGCGTGGTCTAAGTCATACACAAATCATGGACAAGTTAGGTCACCCTGGACAACATCCGGAGGGACGTTTCTTCCCCGATACCTATCAGTTTTCACGCGGTATGAGTGATATCGATGTCCTCAAACGTGCCTATGACAAGATGGAGTTGGTATTAAAACAGGAGTGGCCAAAGCGCATAGAAGGACTGCCATACGATGATGCCTATCAGGCCTTAATCATGGCCTCCATTGTCGAGAAAGAGACAGCCGTGCCCAGTGAGCGCAGGACCATAGCCGGTGTCTTTGTACGCCGGATTGAAAAGCACATGCGCCTGCAGACCGATCCCACAGTGATCTACGGTTTGGGACTGAGCTTTGATGGCAATCTGAGAAAAAAACATCTGCTGGATGCGAGCAATCTGTACAACACCTACAAGCTCCGTGGTCTGCCGCCAACGCCAATTGCACTGGCTGGTCTGGAGGCCATACAGGCGGCATTAAACCCTGAGCCCGGAGAGGCCCTCTATTTTGTTTCACGGGGTGACGGCAGTCATCACTTTTCCGCTACCCTGGATGAACACAATCAAGCCGTAGTGAAGTATCAACTTAAGGGGCGCATACGTTCCACCACATCGATGAACGCCGATGGTACATCCAAGAAGGGAAGTCGATGAAGGGGCGATTTATTACCCTGGAGGGCAGTGAAGGGGCTGGAAAATCCAGTAATCTGCTCTTTATTGAACAACGTCTGCGTCGTGCTGGCATAGATCTGATCTGTACTCGAGAGCCAGGTGGTACCGAGTTGGGTGAGGCGATTCGCGACTTGCTACTGGATCACAGAAACGCCAGTATGCTTGATGATACAGAGCTGCTGCTCATGTTCGCAGCACGCTCACAACATCTACACGAATTGATATTACCGGCATTGGCGCGTGGACAGTGGGTCTTGTGTGACCGTTTCACCGATGCCAGCTACGCCTATCAGGGCGGTGGTCGCGGCATTGCCTTTGAACGCATCGCACAACTGGAACAGTGGGTACAAGGTTCCCTGCGCCCGGACATGACCCTGTTGCTGGATATTGCCGTAGAACAGGGACTGCAAAGGGCCGGGGAACGTAGCGAGCCAGATCGTTTTGAGCGCGAACAGGGGGGGTTCTTCCATCGCGTCCGCCAGGCCTATCTGCAGCGGGCGAATGCAGAGCCATCTCGTTATAAGATCATCGATGCCGGACAGCCGCTGGAGCAGGTACAACAGCAATTGGATCATCAACTGACACAGATACTGGACACATGGCAGAAGCATTAAGCGCTCCGTTTCCCTGGCAGGCACAGACCTGGTCCTCGCTGATCACCCGTCATCGCAAGGGACATCTACCACATGCCATTCTGCTTACAGGCATCAATGGCTTAGGTAAGTCACTGTTTGCCAAGGCGCTGGCGGAGGCCCTGTTGTGTGAATCAGCAAATGAGGATGGCCAGGCCTGTGGACAGTGCAGAAGCTGCCAGCAGATGCAGGCACAAGGTCATCCCGATTTTAAAGCCATAGAACCTGAGGAAGGAAAAAAGCAGATCGGGGTGGATCAGTGTCGTCGTCTTGCCTCGTTTCTCTCACTGACCAGTCACTATGGGCGCTACCGCGTGGTGGTCTTGCAACCGGCGGATGCGATGAATGAAGCCTCTGCCAATAGCCTGTTAAAAACCCTGGAAGAGCCCCCTGAAGGAGGGGTCTTGATTCTTATCAGTGATCGCCCTCAGTCTCTGTTGCCAACCATACGCAGTCGTTGTCAACAGATTGTCTTTACCCCCCCCGATCGTGATTCCGCACATGCCTGGCTGACTCAGAAAATGCCTGCAGAGCAAGAGATGGATCTGCTGCTGGCTCTGGCC
>JAOUJT010000071.1 GCA_029883105.1 Gammaproteobacteria bacterium | reverse complement strand
CCGGATTGTCTGGCTGAATTGATAGCGCCGATCCAAAGACTGGCGGTTAGATGTCGCGAACTGGTCACACAGGATCCAGATAAGGCTCTTGTGGCTTTGTTATTGATGCATGAGTATCCCTATATCGTGATCCACCCGATCCATGTGGCGATTATTTCTATGCTCCTGGAGATACACTTTCGCAGTAGTGAAGCGCATCAGCTCAGTGTGGTATGTGCAGCCCTGACACAGAATCTGTCTATGAATAGCCTGCAGGAAGAGTTGTTTACCCAACTATTTCCCTTGGACAATGAACAGCGGCAGCTGCTGGAGCGTCATCCTCTGGAGACAGCAGAGCAGTTACAACAGGCAGGAGTCACGGATGCCTTGTGGCTGGATATTATTCGTCAACACCATGAAAAATGGGATGGACTTGGTTATCCGCTGGGTTTGGCTGAGAATGCGATTCTCACCGAGGCCACGGTCATCTGTCTGGCGGATCGTTACAGTGCCATGGTATTTGATCGGCCGTTTAGGGAGACCAGGGAGCCGCGTAATATCCTTAAAAGCTATCTGGATGAGTCAAAAGCGAGTAAGAGTAATCTGCCGCTGATCTTTATAAAACAGTTGGGGGTATACCCTCCAGGGCTATTTGTCAGGTTAAATAATGGTGAAACGGCCATGGTGGTTAAGCGTACGGGACCCAGTGACAAGCCCCTGGTGGTGAGTTATATCAACCCCAGAGGTGTGAGTTTTGATCCACCGGTATTGCGCGATACCGGTGTGGATGCGGGCAGGCACTACGGCATAAAGGCGGTGTGTAAGGTAGATCCGGAATTCTTCGATCTGGACAATGTATGGAGTGCTGTCGTTAGCCTCAAGGCCCCCCGGTAACGCGGTTTACTGGGTAGGAAGGTAATATATGTGTGAAAACTGGGTATAACCCTCTTACTTGTTCCCCCAACTATACCGATAATCCACAGAACAACCTCCATAAGGTGTTGCACATTGATTATCTACAAGTTGCACAAGGTACTCCTATTCAGCCTGCTACTGTTACCGCTGACCATACAGGCCACAGAATATAGTTTTGCGGTAGTACCGCAATATACCGTTAGTAAAACCTTCGCCAGTTGGCAGCCATTGATGGAAGCGTTGGAGAAGGAGACGGGGCATAGCTTTAAGCTGAAGGTATATAAGTCCTTCAAGGACTTTGAGGAGACCTACCTGAGTGGTAAGGTCGATTTTATCTATTACAATCCATATCATCAGGTGAAAGGTCAAAAGTCACAGGGTTATATTCCCTTAGTCCGCGATGGAAGGCGAAAGCTCTCCGGGATTATCGTTGTACGTAAAGACAAGCACTATAAGCAAGTATCTGATCTAAATAACAAAACGGTGGCATTTCCCGCTCCGAATGCCTTTGCAGCTTCCCTCTACATGCGCGCCTTGCTGGCAGAAAAAGAGCAGCTGAATATTACCCCTAACTATGTGCATAGTCATAGTAACGCCTACCGTCATGTGGTGACCGGTAAAGCTGCCGCCGCCGGCGGTGTGTTAAGAACGCTGAAAAAGCAACCACAGGCTATTCGTGAAGCCTTGATGGTTCTGTATCAAACACCTTCCAATTCGCCTCATCCCATAGCGGTGCATCCGCGGGTAAGCAAGCAGGTTCGTGACGCGGTAACGGAGGCCATATTTTTAATGGCTGAGAGTGAGTCCGGGCAGGCATTACTGACAGCAGTGCAAATCCCTTCTCCCGTTAAAGCGGACTACAAACGTGATTATCAGCGCTTAGAAAATCTTGGTCTGGATAAGTACTACCATAGCTATGACTAAATTTCAGTTGTCACGCTGGTTGCCTAAAACACTTTATGCGAGATTAATTCTGACCATTATGGTCTCTATGTCTCTGATGTTGGCAGGATTTGCCATCTATACCGCCTATCGAGATCAACAAATAGTTTTAAAGAATGCTGAATCACAAATTTCAGCCATGGCCTTTCAAGTTGCCGCTTCCAGTGTCAACTACCTGATAGTGGATAATTATGCCGAGTTGGAGGAGTTGGCGATACGTTTTTTGGAATATCCTGCAGTTGATTTTATCAACATATATTCAACAACGATGGAACCGTTGGCTACCGTGCAAAAACAGATCGGTGAAAGTGGTCAGATGTGGGGTACAGCATTGGGAAAAAATCTTCCGGTACCGACCATGTTGAAAAAACCCTTTCTTGTCGAACGTCATATGGAGATATGGTATCCGGTGGAATCAGGTGAAATGCTCGCCTGGCTGCATATACGATACAACCTTAATGATTCCTATGAGCGCATTCAGGCTATTTGGATCAATATATCTGTGGTGTTGATACTGACGCTGCTGATTGCACTGTTTGGTATTCGTAGTTTGTTGCGCACAAACATTAAACGCTTGGATGACGCGACGGTACACGCAAAACATTTGATCGCTGGAGATGGTGCCCAGTTGGATAGTCGGGGGCTCACTGCGGAAGTAAAAGATCTGGTAACGGCATTAAATGAAGTGTCATTGGCACTCTATGACAAGGGGTATGAAGCAAAAAGAAGCGATGCTTTACTCAATACCATCTTTGATACGCAGCAGGATTTCATCTCGCGAGCCAATGCGCACGTTTTGTTCACAAATATGTTGGATAATTTATTAAATGCAACGCAAAGTGAATTTGGATTTATCGGTGAGGTTCTTTATACAGAAACAGAGCAGCCATATTTAAAAACACACGCAATAAGTAACATTGCCTGGAACACACAGACTGAAGAGTTATATGAACGGCAATCTGATGCTGGTTTTGAATTTTACAATCTCCATTCCTTGTTCGGCGAAGTGATCCTAACCGCTAAACCACTAGTTAGTAATGACCCTTCGAAACATCCCAAGAGTGCAGGTTTGCCAACAGGTCACCCGCCTCTAAACGCTTTTTTAGGATTGCCGTTTTTTAGTGGTAATGAAATGGTCGGTTTGATCGGCATTGCAAATCGTAGTGGAGGCTACAGCGAGGAAGATATTGAGTTTTTGCGGCCATTACAGACAACCTGTGGCCAGATCGTAGAGGCCTATCGTAATGAACACAAACGCGCAGAAACAGAGAGTCGACTGCAAGAATCAGAGAACATGTTACGCCAGGTACTCAATAACATACCTACTCGCGTTTTTTGGAAAGACCTGGATGGCGTATATTTGGGATGTAACTATAATTTTGCCCAGGATGCGGGCTTTGCCTCTGAGAAAGAGGTTATAGGCAATAGCGATTACCAAATGCCATGGAAAACAGAAGCCGCCAGTTATCGCCATGATGACAAGATAGTAATAAACAATGGTATTCCCAGATTAAAGTATGAAGAGGTGCAAACAACCTCAAGTGGAGAGCGGGTCTGGTTGCGTACCAACAAACTCCCGCTACGTAATGTGGATGAAACCATAATCGGAATATTGGGCAGTTATGATGATATTAGCGCAGAAAAAAATAAAGAGATGCTTGTCCGTGAAAGTGAATCCCGGTTAGCAGTAGCACAACATATAGCACAGGTAGGCAGTTGGGAATGGCATGTTGCATCGGAGGAAAATATATGGTCAGAAGAGACCTTTAGAATCCTCGGTATGGATCCAAAAAGAAAAGACATTTCTTTTGCGGATTTATATAAGGCCATTCATAAGGATGAAGCGCAAGCGATACAAACCCTGATAGATGAGAAAACGGTATTAAAGCAGCCGTATGATTATGAAGCACGCATACATACTTATGATGGTTTAGATAAAGTCATTGCGGTACGGGCACAGTTCGATTTTGATGAAGAAGGTGAGATAAGCCGTATCTACGGAACCATGCAAGATATTACTGAGCGTAAGCGCATGGAAAAAATGAAGGATGATTTTATTTCCACCGTAAGTCATGAATTAAGAACACCACTAACCTCTATAAAAGGTTCGTTGGGTTTGTTAAATAATATGTTGAGCTCCAGCAGTGAAGCGAAGATGGTTAGTTTGCTATCTATTGCGCAAAACAATACTGACAGACTTTTGTTTCTTATCAATGATATTTTGGACATCAGTAAGATCGAATCTGGACATATCGTTTTTCATTTTCAACCATTGGATCTTGTGGCGCTGACTGAAGAGGCAATTTCCAATAATAGTTCATACGCAAATGATGTCAGTCTTAACTTTGTTGATCCCCCCGACCATTGTGTATGGGTGAATGCTGACCGTGACCGTCTCTTGCAGGTAGTCTATAACCTGTTATCCAATGCCGCCAAGTTCTCTACCCCTGGTGGTGTGGTCGATATATCAATCCATGAAGGGGATGGAAAGGTACTCTTATCTGTTCAGGATTATGGTGTTGGAATCGCGAAAGACTTTATCCCCCAATTATATGAAAAATTTACCCAGGCAGATTCATCATCATCTCGCAGTGCCGGTGGTACGGGTCTCGGATTAAGCATCTCCAAGACCATTGTGGAACGTCACAATGGCAGCATAGAAGTAGCCAGTGAGATCGGCAAAGGCAGCACATTCAGTGTCGCACTTCCTCTTCTTCATGTTATCAACAGTGACCCTGATGATGTGATTGGTCAGGGTCCTTTTATCCTCATCTGTGAAGACGACCCGGATGTGGCCTTATTGTTGAAGGAGATGCTGGTGGAGGAAGGCTACAGTTGTGATGTGGCCAATAATGCAGACCAGGCCAAGAAGATGCTCTACAGAAAACAGTACGACGCCATGACCTTGGATATTATGTTGCCCGGCAAGGATGGTATCAGTCTGTTAAAAGAATTACGTCAATTACCTCAGTTTGAAGATTTGAATGTGATTATTGTTTCTGTCACAGCGGCTGAAGCCCACGCCGATCTGGAAGGTAGTGCACTAGGTGTCAGTGATTGGTTAAGTAAGCCCATCGATGAGGCTCGTCTGTTGTCGGTTATGCATAAACTGGTCAATGAGAAACTGGGTGAGTTACCCCGAATCCTTCATGTGGAAGATGATCTGGATTTGGTGAGGATAGTGACATCGTTGTTAGACAATGTTGCCGAGATCGACCATGCGGGGACACTTAAACAGGCTATTAGCTTGTTGCAAAGTACAGATTTCGACCTGATATTGCTAGATCTAAATCTGCCTGACGGTGATGGCCTGGATCTGATACATGAGCTGCAAACATCGTGTCCGGATGTGCCAGTGGTGATTTTCTCTTCGGAAGAGGTGAATATGGATACGGTGGAGCAGGTGAAAGCGGTACTGCTGAAGTCGCGCGTCGACAACACCCAATTGGTACAGACCATCCATAAACTGATCCCATCGGCGAGGAAGCCAGGTCACAAAGTAGTGATATAAATAGTTAACTTTTCCTATCTGCACGCGATTAGTGATTGGCGAAATAGTAACCAGGTCGTACAATGGTCCGCTTTTTTAAGAATTGGTCAAAGAGATGTTTTACCAGGATAAATTCGATGTAATTGTTGTGGGTGGCGGACATGCCGGGACCGAGGCGGCCCTGGCAGCTGCACGTATGGGTGCGTCTACCCTGTTGCTGACCCACAATATCGATACCCTGGGACAGATGAGTTGTAACCCGGCCATTGGTGGCATTGGCAAGGGTCATCTGGTGAAAGAGGTGGATGCTCTGGGCGGTTTGATGGCAAGGGCCACAGACCTGGCCGGTATCCAGTTTCGTACCCTCAATGCCAGTAAAGGGCCGGCGGTACGCGCCACCCGCGCCCAGGCAGATCGCCTGTTATATAAACAGGCAGTGCGTGAAGTGCTGGAAAACACACCTAATCTGAGTTTGTTTCAACAGGGTGTGGATGACCTCATTGTGGAAGCAGAGCGGGTGGTGGGTGTGGTCACCCAAATGGGCTTGAAGTTTCGTGCCAAATCGGTGGTACTGACCGTAGGTACCTTCCTCGGTGGTCGTATCCATATCGGTCTGGAAAATTTTGAAGGTGGACGCGCCGGTGATCCTCCTGCTAATGCCCTCTCCCGCCGTTTACGTGAACTGCCTTTTAATGTTGAACGCCTAAAGACCGGTACGCCGCCGCGTATCGATGGTCGCAGCATCGATTTTAGTGTTATGCAGGTTCAACCTGGTGATGATCCGGTGCCAGTGTTCAGTTATCTGGGCAAGCCTGAGGACCACCCTCAACAGATCAATTGCTACATCACCCACACCAACGCACAAACCCATGACATCATCCGTGGCGGTCTGGATCGCTCACCCATGTATACGGGTGTGATTGAGGGAGTGGGGCCGCGTTATTGTCCCTCTATCGAGGATAAGATCCACCGCTTTGCCGATAAAGACTCGCATCAGATCTTTGTCGAGCCAGAAGGGCTGACGACACACGAGATCTACCCTAACGGTATCTCCACCTCTCTGCCGTTTGATGTGCAGATGGCCCTGGTAAGATCCATAAAAGGCTTTGAACAGGCGCAGATCGTTCGTCCTGGCTATGCCATTGAGTACGATTACTTTGATCCCCGTGATCTGAAGCACTCGCTGGAGACCAAATATATCCACGGGCTCTTTTTCGCCGGACAGATCAATGGCACCACCGGTTACGAAGAGGCTGCGGCACAAGGCCTGCTTGCGGGCCTGAATGCCGCACTCCTGGTACAGGAACAAGAGGCCTGGGCGCCGGGCCGGGATGAGGCCTATATGGGTGTGCTGGTGGATGACCTGATCAGCCGTGGCACCCTGGAACCCTATCGGATGTTTACCTCCCGCGCCGAGTATCGTTTGATGCTACGTGAAGACAATGCGGATCTGCGCCTGACGGAAAAGGGTCGTGAGTTGGGCTTGGTGGATGATGTCCGTTGGGCTGCCTTTGCAGCCAAACGTGAGGCCATCGAACTGGAACAGCAGCGGCTGAAAGAGACTCTGGCACGTCCTGAGCGAATACCGGTAGCGGATCAGGAGCGGGTATTTGGCAAACCACTGAGTCGGGAATATCGCTTTAGTGAGTTGCTAAGTCGACCCGATGTCAGTTATGCCGGTTTGATGAGTCTGCCGGGTCAAACTGGGGGCATTAGCGAGCATGCGGTGATTGAACAACTGGAGATACAGGCCAAGTACTCGGGATATATTGATCGCCAGCTTGATGAGATCACACGTCAGCGCAAACATATGGAGACCCGTATTCCGGCAGAGTTTGATTACACTCAAGTCAATGGACTCTCCAACGAGGTGGCTGAAAAGCTCGCCTCTCAGCGACCAGAGACCATGGGACTGGCAAGTCGCATGCCCGGAGTGACACCTGCGGCGGTCTCTTTACTGCTGGTGTACCTGAAAAAGTTTAAATCGGTGGCGAAAGTGAGAAAAAATACCGCCTAAACACCCTCTATTTAAACAATTTTGTTAAAACAGCCCCTACCTTCTAGTAAACGCACACGAAAACATTATCCTGTTTAATAGGTAACACTTCTTCTCAATGGAACCGCCAATGACACCTTTTTTGGATACCCGTTTTCCTTTAGGTGGAATGACTGCCCCCTTCCTCATCATGGACCCAACTTATGCTTTACGGTAATCGCCGCCAAAAACACAAGGAGCCTTCGGGGGTATCCCTGATCCATTCATTAAAGGAAGGGATAGCAGAGATGGGCCTGGAGATCCCGGAAGAGAGCATCAATCCGATGCTGGATTATCTAGACCTGCTAGCGAAATGGAACCGTGTGTACAACCTTACAGCGGTGCGTAAGCCGGAGCAGATGCTAACACGTCATCTGCTGGATAGCCTGGCGGTGATGCCGTTTGTGCGTCCCGGCAGGATTATCGATGTGGGTAGTGGTGCCGGGCTGCCAGGTATACCCCTGGCACTGGCGATGCCGGACAGTCAGTTTGTGACCCTTGATAGCAACAACAAGAAAACCCGTTTCATGCAACAGGCCAAGGCCGATCTGGGCCTGGACAACCTGGAAGTGATCAACCTACGGGTAGAGGATTATCAGCCAGAGCTGCGTTTTGATACGGTCATCTCCCGTGCCTACTCTAGCCTGTCAGGTATGCTGGAATCCACCGGTCACCTGCTAAAGGATGATGGTATCAACCTGGCCATGAAGGGTGTCTATCCCCTGGCAGAGCTGGACTCCCTGCCCGAAGGTTTTGAAGTAACCGCCGTGGAACAACTTCACATTCCCCAGCTTGATGCTGACCGTCACGTGGTCATCATGCAGAGAAAGTAGTAAAGTCACTGCTCTTAAAGATGTAATAATAAGACTCGCTGTCCATTTTGACAGCCAGAGCGTGCTTGGGGACGATGGTAGATGGGAAAGATCATAGCGGTGACCAATCAAAAAGGCGGGGTCGGTAAGACCACGACCAGTATTAATCTGGCAGCCTCACTGGTGGCCACCAAACGGCGCGTGCTGTTGGTCGACATGGATCCCCAGGGCAACGCCACCATGGGTAGTGGCATCAGCAAGAATGAGCTGGAACGAATTAGCTACGATGTACTCACCGGCGAGGCCACGGTTGAACAGGTTCGCATCACTACCATGAATGGCGGCTATGACCTGATCCCGGCCAATGGTGACCTCACTGCGGCGGAGGTGCAGTTATTGAGCATGGAGAACAAGGAGAACCGTCTCAAGCATGCCCTACAGAGCGTGGTAGACGATTACGATTACATCCTCATCGATTGTCCCCCCGCCCTTAATATGTTGACCGTGAATGCGCTCACCGCTGCCGATGCGGTGATGATCCCCATGCAGTGTGAATATTATGCACTGGAGGGTCTGACCGCCTTGCTGGATACCATCAACAAAATCCGCGCATCTCTGAATCCCAATCTGCAGATTGAGGGGCTGTTACGTACCATGTTTGATCCGCGTAATAAGCTCTCCTCTGACGTGTCTCAGCAACTGACCGACCATTTTGGTGGTAAGGTCTACCGTACCGTTATTCCACGAAATGTCCGTCTGGCCGAAGCCCCCAGTTACGGCATGCCGGTGCTGGCCTACGATAAGAGCTCCAGCGGTGCAAAATCTTACCTGGCCCTGGCCGGTGAGATGCTACGAAACGAATCTCCCCTGCAAAGCGCTACAGCATAGCGTTCAAATATTAAGGTTACAGTTACTCCATCATGTCACAAAAGAAACGCGGTTTAGGTCGAGGTCTGGATGCCCTGTTAGGGGGTATGAACGATGAATACACCACTCCGGTAAGCCCGGAGCAGGTGAAATCTACGGAGGCCCCGACGCCTACCGGAAAGGATGGCGAGTTACGTAATCTACCGGTGGATGTATTGCAGCGTGGTCGTTACCAGCCTCGTATCGATATGGATCCCGCCGCCCTGGAAGAGCTGGCAGAATCCATCCGTGCCCAGGGTGTGATCCAGCCTATTATCGTCAGAGAGCTGGATGGCCAGACTGGACGCTATGAGATCGTCGCCGGTGAGCGTCGCTGGCGTGCCACGCAAATGGCAGGCCTGCATGAGATCCCCGCGGTCATCCGACGCATTCCCGACAACGTGGCTCTGGCCATTGCACTGATAGAAAACATCCAGCGCGAGCAGCTGAATCCGATGGAAGAGGCCCACGCCCTGCAGCGCCTGATTGATGAATTCGAGCTGACTCACCAAGAGGCGTCTGAAGCCGTAGGTCGTTCTCGTGTCTCGGTGTCCAACCTGCTACGTCTGCTGGCTTTGAATGAGGATGTAAAACGTCTGCTGGAAAATGGCGATATTGAGATGGGCCATGCCCGTGCGCTCCTGGGCCTGATGGGTACACGGCAGTCAGAGGCAGCACATATTGTGGTCAACAAGTCTCTCAATGTCCGTGAGACCGAGCATTTGGTCCGCCAGATGTCGGAAGCACCCGGTAAGCTGGGTGGTAAAGAGCCGGGTGTGGCCACCGATCCCAATATTCGCAGCCTGCAGGATGATCTGGCAGAACGTCTCGGTGCCAAGGTTGCCCTGCAGCACAGTGCCAAGGGTAAGGGAAAATTGGTCATCAGTTATAACAATTTGGATGAACTGGACGGCATTTTGGCACACATCAAATAGTTGATATGGACGATAAATCACTAATAATATCAGCATCTTCTAATATTCATAGATTCGCTAACAATACCTAGAATCACGGTATAACTTCGCCGAAATCACCCCCATTTCACTTTGCGACATTGACCCTGTGGGTGCGAAAACGTATACTTCGCCGCCCAAGATGCTGTTCCTTTATACCGCCATAAGTTTTCCGGCGGCAAGGCATGGAGTAGACAGTGAGTTATTCGGCACAGGTGACGCGCGGCTTTCTGAAAAGAATCTTTCAAGCGCAACTGGTTTTTATCACCCTGATAGCCATCTTTTACTCCTTCACTGCAGATATTCATGCAGGAATAGCAGCCATCTTTGGCGGCGTCATCGCGCTGGTAAATACCTTGTTGCTGCGATGGAATTTTGAACGCGCCGAACATTTTGCAGGGAACGACGCCGGGCAGAATATGAAACTGCTCTACCGCACAGCGGCACAGCGTCTGTTCTCGACGATAGGTCTGTTTGTCATCGCCTTGGGCGTACTTAAGCTGCAACCGTTACCGCTACTGGTAGGGTTTATAGCCGGGGTGACAGCACTACTTGTCGCACGCTACGGATTTAAAAAATAGAGTATTGGGAATAACAATGTCTGGTGAAACTACTTCTGTAGACTATATCAAGCACCATCTGACCAATCTGACCTACGGTCCGAAGACAGATGGCACCTGGGGTTTTGCTCATTCTGCGAGCGAAGCAAAAGAGATGGGCTTTTGGGCCTTTCATGTGGACTCTCTGGCCTGGTCTTTGGTCCTGGGTCTGATATTTCTCTTTATCTTCCGCACGGCAGCCAAGCGCGCGACGGCCGGTGTACCTTCCGGTATGCAAAACTTCGTTGAGATGATCGTCGACTTTATCGATGATGCAGTGCGTGGCTCCTTTAGTGGCAAGAACCCATGGGTAGCGCCGATCGCGTTGACCATCTTCGCCTGGGTATTCCTCATGAACCTGATGGATCTTTTTGCCATCGACCACCTGCCCTGGGTGGCAGGCTGGTTTGGTGAGACCTTCCTCGGTATGGACCCACATCATGTGTATATGAAGGTCGTACCGACGACCGATCCAAATATTACCTTCGGTATCGCCATAGCGGTATTCGTGATGATGCTCTACTACAGCATCAAGAATAAGGGTTTTACAGGCTTCTCTGCGGAGCTGACCATGCATCCATTTAATTCAAAGAATCCTGTAATAATGGCGATTTTCATCCCCATTAACTTCCTGTTGGAGTTCGTCTCATTGATCTCCAAACCACTTTCATTGGCCCTGCGACTGTTCGGTAACATGTACGCCGGTGAGACGATCTTTATCCTCATTGCGCTGATGTATGGTGCCGGTTGGGGCTTTGGTTTATTCGGTGGCATGCTGCAATTGGGTTGGGCCATCTTCCATATTCTAATTATCACCTTGCAGGCGTTCATCTTTATGACCCTGACCATCGTGTATCTGGATATGGCACATCAGACAGACGGGCACTAATACGTCGTCGGTTAACAGTTTTTAAATTTTTAACTTTATAGATTTTATTTTTAGGAGAAAACAATGACTGAAGTACAAGCTCTGCTGTTTATTGCTGGTGCAATCATGATGGGTCTGGGT
>JAOUJT010000334.1 GCA_029883105.1 Gammaproteobacteria bacterium | reverse complement strand
CAATGGAACTGAAAGTTGGACAGCGCTGCACAACGTGCCTTGATACGCTCGTAATCCGCACAAGAGGCGCCAATAACAACACTAAAGTTAATATGTTTGTATTGCCCACCAGCGAAGGCCTCCATAGCCTTCAGGGTTTCACCAGTTGGGTCGCTGCCGCCGTAATAGATAATTACTTTGGACACTGTTTTCGGATAGTTTCGGGGGAGCGAAGGCAGTTGTAAAAATTCCTCGCGCAGGAGTACGTAGCGTGGTCCTAGTAACTGCCGTGTGTTTGTATCGAGCAAGTATCGGTAACGAGTCTCACTATGGTGATAGAGATTTTGATCCAGCAGGATCTGGCAATGGTGCTGGCGGTTGGCCAGATCATCTATCACCATAATCTGTTTTACCGATGGGTTTATGGCAGACTCCCACCGGGAGTCGAGTTGGTAGTGGTCGACAATGAGCCAGCCTACAGGTGTGCTCTGATGTGTCAGATATTCTTTGCATGCTTTGGCGTCCTGAGTCCAATTCAGCTCCTCATTCGCTGCCATAGTGGTGTGAAGTACATGGACCCTAAAACCCTGATGCTCTACCTGGGAGATCATATTTCCGGCAAGCTGACGCATCAAAAAGACAACCTCATGTCCGTGTTTAAGCAATTGATGTGACAGGGTGAGGCAGCGGCTGACATGGCCTGTGCCGATGGAAGAAGATGCATCGGTCCGGATCGCGATCAGGCTCATCGTTTCTCCAACAGGAACCAGGTAGCGTCGTCTTGCTTGAAATTATTATCGCGATGGTAGGCAAAGCCATAGTCCACCAGTACCAGATCGCTGAACTTATCCAGCAGCTCTCCGGCAAAGTCGCGCTTGAACAGTTTGTCATTGTGGCCGCGGTAGGGGATGCTTACAGGTGTAGGGTTGTAGTATTCACATATACAGATATATCTCTGGCTACTTTGATAGAGCCGTTCGTACACCTTATCCAGCCATTCTGGATTAATATGAATCAGTACCCCCTTAATCAGACTCATATCCCATTGCTTGTTGGGCTCGAACTCTAGAATCGAGGTATTGAAGACCTCTACATACTCCAGCTTTTGCAATTCTGCAGCGGAGGTTTGGTTGATCTCTATGGCAGAAAGCTGAATGGTAGGGAATAGGGTTTTAATTGCATTAAGATTTATGCCAATATTAGCACCAAATTCTATAATTGAACTTAATTGATTTGTTTTTGCTAATATTGTTGAGAATAGTGCAGTATTGCTAGCTAACCATTCAATACTGTGGTTACGGCTGATATATTCATCGCCAAATTCACCGGACCAGAATATTTCTTGTTCAGTTTTAAAGCTTACCATTTAATCACCAAGTCCTTTCTGTTTGATATGTTGATTGATCTCTAAAAGTTCGGGTTCTTGTGCAAATAACTCGAGGATCTCTTCCAGCAGGATAAATTGTGTATCTGACTTCTGCAGACGTTCATAGATAGTGTGGATCAAGAGCCAGTCTTCCGGTGTGTCCAGAGTTAATCGCAGATGAGAGAGATCTTGCTCATTCTTCACCAGCTCAACCGTGAAAATCTCGGGATGGGTGTATATATAGGGTGTCACATGTTCAAACTCATGGCCGATGTTGGCCTCATTCCAGGAACGTTCCAGGGCTGAAAAGGTAAACACCTCGGCATTTACTCCCATTGGAAAGCCCTTTCCTCTAACATAATCGAAATTTCTGTCTACATTATCGGTGAAGTGCTGTATGAGACGATCAATCACATGTGGATCGATAACCGGACAGTCAGCGGTAATGCGTACAACAACATCAGCCATTGCCTCTTTGGCTGCATGGTAATAACGATCTAGTACATTATCAAGGCTGCCGCGATGCACGCGTACACCGAGCCTGTCAGCCTCCTTGGCTATAATATCATCATCACTGTTTATGCTAGTGGCCACAATGACGTCATTGATATTATGGCAGCTTGCTACACGTTCGATGACATGCTGTAACACGGTCTTACCCAGTGCCTGTTTCATCACCTTGCCAGGAAGTCGACTGGAGGACATTCTTGCCTGTATGATAGGGACAATATTCATGCCAGGCTCTGCTCCAGGGTATCTATCACGTATTGTTGCTGCTCCAAGGCTGGGTAGAGAGGCAGGGTGAGTGCCTGTGAATAATATTGTTCTGCACGTGGAAAATCACCTGGCTTGAATCCTAGCCTACGATAGTAGGGCTGGGTGTGGATGGGAATATAATGCACATTTACACCAATGCCTGCTGCTTGCATTTGAGCATATATTTCAGAACGATCAAAACCCATATTAAGTTTAACTATATATAGGTGCCAGGCCGATTTTATATCAGAATAAAATTCTGGAGTCGTTAGTGAAAAATCCTTTAACGAGTCATTGTAGTTGAGTGCGAGTTGTGTGCGTGTATTGATAAAGCTGTCTATACGTTTTAACTGGCTTAAGCCAAGGGCGGATTGTATATCCGTAAGGCGGTAATTGAATCCCAAAATAGACTGCTCATAATACCAGTCACCATCACTTTCTGTTTTATAAGAAAATTCTTTACGATTGATGCCGTGACTGCGTAACAGGACTATTTTCTGAAAAAGACTTTCGCTGTTGGTGGTTAACATACCGCCTTCACCAGTCGTTATGATCTTAACCGGGTGAAAACTGAACACCGTGATATCAGAATAACAGCAGGAGCCAATCATGCTATCTTTATAACTACCGCCAATCGCATGGCATGCATCTTCGATGATGCGAATATTATATTTATCAGCAAGTTCTTTGATAGATTGCATGTCGCAAGAGAGGCCAGCGAAATGCACTGCGACTATTATCTTTGGAAGTGTGCCGGTTCTTTCAGCTGCTAGCAGCTTTTCTTCCAGACAGGCCACATCAATGTTCATAGTTGTGGTATCA
>JAOUJT010000333.1 GCA_029883105.1 Gammaproteobacteria bacterium | reverse complement strand
TCATCCTTGCGGCGTGCGGCATCATGCTGGCGGCGTTCGCCATCGATGGTCTGGCGTTTCTCTTCCAGTGCGCGCAGTTGCGCATCGATGTCCTTGATGCGTGTGCTATTGCTGCTTAAGGCGTCGGCCAGATCGTCCAGCGTCGACTGTTGTGTGTCGCGCTGTTCACCCAAGCGGCGCTCCTGCACCAGTTTTTGTAACAGACCCTGTTCCTGTTCCTCGACCCAGGCGTTCATGATCTCGTTGCCATGTTCGCGTGCGGTCTGTAACAGCTCGATGTTATTGGCCAGGCGCGCGGCCTCATTCTTCAGCTGGCCCACATCGCGCATCATCAGTGAGATGTGCTCCACCTCGGTACTCAGATCGCGACGCTCCAGCACCTCGTTCTTGACGAAGTTGTCGATGTCCTCCACCGGGTGGTAGGCCATGAAACGGGAGAAGGCCTTGGCCGCTTGCAGCGCCTCGTCCTGACTGACGTTACGGCGGCCACGCAGGATGCCGTACAGATGTTGCAGGTAGGAGATCTTGTTGTCGCGATGGTCGCGGACCTTGTCGGCACCGTAGCGGGCCACCAGCTGTTTAACGATCTGCTCCACCGGCAGCACATCCAGACCCGCCTCACTGCGACCAGTGAGCAGGTCATCCATCACCACCTCATGGCCTTCCACCAGGATCAGGTGCAGGCGTGTACGCCGCGGGGTACGTTTGTTGCCGGACTTTTCCAGGTGCGCGGAGACCGCCACCACGGCACTAAACGGCGTGCCGTGGGGTTCGCCGGGGGAGGGGATAAACGACAGGGCGACGTAACCGTGTGCGCCGGCGGGACGCATGTAGATGCCGCCCTCTTCGGCGCCGAGGAAATAGCTCTCCAGGGTACGCGGCTGCTTGCCCCACTTGCCGCGCTGAGTGGATTCGTTCTGCCCCGGGTTGAAGGCAAACACACCCTGACGGGCGGCGGTCATTATGGTCTGAAAGGCATCGGCGGTGGTGGTCTTGCCGGAGCCGGAGCCGCCGGTGAACATGTTCACATGGCCCAGATCGAATTCACGACTCTCGGCGTGGCCCCAGTTGATGGTGATGAGTTTGTTGGCGTGCACTAGACGTCTACCTCTGCTGTCTCTGTGTTCTCTTCGGCCACCACATCGGCCAGGGCCTGCTCGGGGATGAGGCTGGTAATCAAGGGGCGGATGGCCAGCTGTGCATTGGGATCGGTGACATCCAGATCCGAGGGAAAGTTGATCAACTTCAGCGCACGCAGGCGGCCAAAACCGGAGCGGCGTTCGGTCACGGAGAGGGGCTGGGTACGTTTCAACTGCGTCGCCATGGTGGTGTTAAAGGCCTCCAGATTGATCATCGCTTCACCGTCTTCATCCAGCGAGGCATTCTGCATCGCCTCGCTATAGAGAAAACGCAGCACCAGGGCCGAGGCGATATCGCCCTGGCTCAGCTGCATACGCAGCCCCTTGGGCAGCACATCGTTGTCCTGTTTGTCCTGACCGGGGATATCACTGCCGGGGGGATAGAGGCGCATGTACTCAAAGCCATGATCATGGAAGAGGGTACAGTCGATGATGTCGAAATAGCTGTGCAGCAGCTCCTCCACACGCGCTGCATCCTGATACAACTCGGTCTCCAACTGGCTGTCGCCACTGGAGAGTACGCCGGTATCCAGCAGACGGATGGCGAGGGTCTGAAAACGTTCGAAGCTGACGGGGGTACCGCGCAGTTCGTCTTGTAGGGTTTTGTGCAGGCTTATCATGAGACCTTCCTGATTAAAAAGTCGTCCGCCGTCATATACGGGGTATCAAAGGTTTCGTTCAAGGGTATGACCTCCAGGCTCTCGCCCTTGCCTTGCAGGCTGGACGAGGCCGCCTCGATGGCATGCATAATGGTAAGGATGGACGGTGGGTCGTTGGGGCTGAGGGCCGAGAGCTTGATGCCCTGCTCGCCCACCATGGCGAGGAGGAAATCGCGGATCATCAGCGGCGAGATGGTAAAGGCGGAGCTCTCTGCCTGTTCCATCAGGATCTGCATACGCTCATCCTGGCTGGGCTCACGGTTCTCGCTAAGGGTCGCCAGCTCCGGCCGCTCATGCTGCTTGCGCAGGTGGAAGCTGGCGGGGTCGATGAGACCCACCGAACTGAGATTGATGCTGGCGCCGATCTGTTCCAGCAGACGATCCTGCTGCTCATCATCGACACTACTGAGCTTGTGTACCACACGGGTGATCAACTGCTCACCCAGTCCCTGTCGCATGGAGACCTGCTGACGGATCAGCTGGGTGGCGGCACGGGAGAAGCTGGACAGCGAGGCACGCAGCTCCGACAGTTTGCTGTGGTAGGCGGTGTCGATGGCCTGTTCGATACTCGCGGCGAGGCTGTGGGTCGGGGATTCACCGCTGGCAATGTCCATCTTCGGCGGGATCATCGGCCGCAGTTTTTTGTCTACCGCTTCCAGCTGCTCGGGCGACCAGCTGCGTATCTTGTCGATGATGTCGATGATGACCCGGCGGTGGCGTTCTACTGAGTCCGCCGCCAGCTTCACCGCCAGCTCCGGCTTGAAGTGGTTCTCCATATAGTCGAGGAACTCGGCGATGGTGCCTCCGGCGGCGGCACTCCTGAGCATGCGCGACTTGCGATCATCCAGATCGGCGATCTCGTCGCTTAGATCCTCGATGATCTGTAGTGAGTAGGCGTGTGCATCGGCCAGGTCGAAGGGATCACCGTCGGCAAAGAAGGCCAGCAGGGCGTTGCGGGTATTACGCACATTACGCTGCTTGGTACGGATGGTGCGCTGTTCCAGCTCAATAAAGGATTTGGTCACCACCTTGGCCGGACGCGAAAAGCGGTAGGCATTGGCCATGGTGGCCTTGTCCAGATACTCCTCCAGCCAGCCGTGCTTCATCAGCAGGCGGACGATGGAGCT
>JAOUJT010000070.1 GCA_029883105.1 Gammaproteobacteria bacterium | reverse complement strand
TACTGAACCGCGAAATTCTAGCGACATCGGGCCTATTGGTCAAACAATAATACGACTTTTGGCTAAATTAACCCCCTTCCCGTTACGAAACTTGACACTATCGGGAGCGCCCCATAGCATGCCAACTCTTTTTGCAGCTCATGCCCGTATATAAAGATGAATATCGAGGAAATTCGCACACTTATTGCTCAGGACATGGAGTCGGTAGATAAGCTGATCATACAGCGTCTCGCCTCCGAAGTAGTCCTGATCAATCAAATCGGCCACTACATCGTTAATAGTGGCGGTAAACGCCTGCGCCCGATACTGGCAGTGCTATCTGCCCGTGCCATGGGTTATACGGCAGAGCGCCATATCGACCTGGCAGCTATTATCGAATTTATCCATACCGCGACCCTGTTGCACGATGATGTGGTGGATGCCTCAGACCTGCGCCGCGGCCACGAAACGGCCAACGCCTTATGGGGTAATGAAGCCAGCGTCCTGGTCGGCGATTTCCTCTACTCCCGCTCCTTCGAAATGATGGTAGATGTAGGTCATATGCGGGTGATGGAGATCCTCGCCAAGGCCACCAATATCATTTCCGAAGGAGAGGTATTGCAACTGCTCAATGTGCATGACGCAGATACCACGGAAGAACGCTATCTCAACGTCATTCGCTATAAGACCGCCAAACTGTTTGAGGCAGCCTGTCAGTTAGGTGCCATCATATCCGGCAGTGATGCGACTCAAGAACAGGCCATGGCCACCTATGGTATGCACCTGGGCACAGCATTTCAGCTCATCGATGATGTACTGGACTACAGCGCCAGCAGCGATGATACGGGTAAGAATGTGGGTGACGATCTGGCCGAGGGAAAACCTACTCTGCCCTTGATCTATGTAATGCGAAACGGCAGTGAAGAACAGGCGACTCTGGTTCGCGAAGCAATAGAACAGGGTGGGCTGGAACAACTGGATGCGGTGATGGCAGCGGTTCAGGCTACCGGAGCCATAGACTACACCGCCAAAACGGCAAGAGAAGAGGCAGATCGAGCGATAGCAGCACTATCTATTGTCCCCGACTCTCCCTACAAACAGGCGATGATATCGTTGGCCAATTTCTCGGTAGAACGTAGCCACTAATCCATTCTGTGTATAGCACAGCTGGTTCGGGCAGGTGGTTATCATTCTATAAAAGCACATACTCTTTCATTGGCAAACTGAAGAAATACCTCCTTCTCTATCGTTCAGTGATCATGGGTTAAATCCTCTGCTCTCGCGCACCATTCATATACTATTCATTTACAATTGGTGTTGTGTACTATAATTCTCATGTCCGGCGAGAACATTCTTCATTACAGTCAATCATCGTAGGTGTAGTCATGCATCAAACCCTCATGGCCCGTTTACGCACACACATACCCTGTCTCTTTATTCTGATACTAGTACTACTATGCATAGCTATAGGCATAGTAGTTTTCACTTTCGATCTAAACCGTTATCGTGCGCAGGTAGAACAAGAACTACAGCAAGCTCTGGGGGCCGACATCAAGATAGAAGGCGATTTAAACCTGTCGCTACAGCTAACATCCGTTATTGAGATTGAAGGACTGAAGATACAAGACAGAGGAGCTGATATCGCGAGCATAAAAAAAGCCTCGCTCTCTTTTCCATTATTGTCCCTGCTGCAAGGTGATGTTCAGCTGGACAAGATTACCATTAAACAGGGTACTTTCAGGCTACTACCTGACCACTGGCCATTTCCCAATGATAAACTTGGACCGCCTCCAGCGTCGTCCGACGGCAGCCCTGTATGGAAACATATTCCCGGCAGTGTCTATGAGGTTATTCAGAGCAACATTAGCTACGAGCATGAAGATTCTCCCAGACATATCGTCATCAATGATCTCAATATGACTATATCTGCGACAAAAATGCATCTTCCCACAGCTAATGGCAACAGCTTCACAAACACAACCTTTCATGGCCAGCTGCAGGCAGCACGTATCAGTACCATATGGGTGGAATTAGACAAGGTTAGCAGCACTATCAGCTATGATAATCATCTACTAGAACTTACCGGCATCAGCAGCCGACTATTCCAGGGCGAAGGTCATGGTGATTTTTTCGTCCGACTGGACACGGAGAAGACGAATTATCAACTTAATCTCAAGCTAGAGGAAATGGAGGCAGCCGTTTCACTTAGCCGCCTGGCAAACGAGGGTTTAATCAAGGGCACTCTGTCGCTGTATGCCGACCTGAGTTGGCAAGGTAACAACAGCAAAGAGATACTCAACAGTCTGCACGGAGATATTAATCTTTCAGGAGAGGAACTGTTACTGAAGAATATAAACCTTGATAAGACCATTAATAATTTCAACCAAACTCAACGTTTCAATCTGGTAGATCTTGGAGCCTATTTCTTCATAGGTCCAATGGGTACCTTAGCGACCAAGGGTTACTCATTTGCCAAGATCACTACATCATCCGACACGCAGAGCAGTATCATCAAGCAACTTGTCTCCGACTGGAAACTGAAAAACGGTATAGCCACGGCGGAAGACGTTGCCCTGACAACCCGACAGAATCGTCTGGCCTTGCAGGGCAAACTGGACATTCCCAATAGCCTTTTTCAACAAATGGTGTTCGCACTAGTGGATAGAAATGGCTGTGCAATCCTGAGCCAAAGAATAAGCGGTTCTCTTGAGAACCCAAATATAGAGCCACCGAAGATTCTCACTACACTTACTGCACCAGTGCGCGATGTAATGAGCGCACCGAAGAAATTACTTTCACCTAAACGCTGTACAGCTTTTTATTCCGGTCGGCTAACTCATCCCGGAACAGTACGATAATCACCATCTCCTCGATACTCACGCGTATTTAAGTCCTGCAAATCTTTTTTCTGCCCATACAACAGTCGCCTGTCGATAACCTATTTCCGGGTTATCCAGGATCACATTACTGCCAGCTGAGATCTCCTCCTTTAATTTAACCTGGGCACCACCCTCACCACTAAAATCGACAATCTCACACTGTTGTATATGTCCTGTGTCATCCTCCAACATCGCCTGTGGCTCCTCCGGTTCGATGCGTGTCCACTGGCGTTCGCGAAATACCGGTATCTCCTTCCCGGCAATGGTGATCATATTTCGATTATGTATATAGGTAACCAGAGGAAAGGCATTACGACCCGATGGAAAAATACTTGCGGGTCTGTAATTACTGTCGTTGAGTACACGTTCGATAACCGATTCATGGATCATCTCTGCGACATTAGCCGGCACACCGATTGGGCGACGATAACGACCTAGACCAAATATACTTAATAATCGATATGGCCAGGATAGTGATTGAAAGATGGGCGCATCTGCACGCGGTTTTATATAATCCCGAGCGGAAAAATAAGCGGCGTCCAGATTCAATCCTTTATTCCTTGCGCGGTTGGCCAACCATGTTAAGGCAATATCTGAGAGGCCATGATCCTGCAAACCTCCGCCAATATTGGAATGCGAACCAACAAACCACATCTGTTGGCAGTCTTCCTGTCCATCAAGTCTGGTCCACATAGAGGGCTTGAAGGGACGACGCTGTTCATCGATGGAGACAGCGTGATAGGCATTCTCGATATGTGAGCCCAAGTGGGTGTTATGAAAGCCGACCCAACGGCGAGAAAGATGCTGTACACCTTGTACGGGTAATCCCAGCGCACCCACTGTATCCCATACACCGATGAATTTAATCTTTACATGACGACGCGGCAAGATATTTACAATATCCGCGTATTTTGATTTCTCACGTCTGTCGGGAGCTGTTTTGTAATGAGCATAAAGCCGAGGCAGCTTATCCATGTCCTGTTTCTGCAACAGTCCCATACTACCAATCATGCCCGCCAGCGACCGTGCGGTATAAGCACCACGACTAAAACCAAACAGATAGATCTCATCGCCATCGGAATAATTATTGGCAAGGAATCGATAGCAGGCCTGTATATTGTTGGCAATACCCAAGCCGGTTAGACCACACAGCATGCGGCTAATATAGCGGCTAATAAACCCCGTCCCCGCCGAACCTATACCTGTTTGATAATAAACAAGCTGATGCTTGCCGGATTGAGGATCACTTGTAGAGATAGCACGTACCATTTTCAACACATTGGTAGGATAGATGCGATTATCCTCATCCAGTTGTTCTGGCTCATTCCATGTGCCATCACAGCATATGACGATACGCTTATTCTCCATTTTCATTCCTCCTTCCTGACTTGATTTTAGTGTAGCTCAGGAAGGCGTTTTTTTCTGCTATCTGTTCTAACCCGTAAAGGCTTCGTCCGAGTGCATATAGGCATCTTCCTCGGCACTATTTTCACGGCCTAAAATATTATTGCGATGAGGGAAGCGGCCAAATCTAGCCACTATGTCGCGGTGATGTTTCGCAAATCTAAGACCATCTTGCATGTCCGCCTTTGCAAACAATGCGAGTGATTCATCCTGGTCCTGTATATTTTCACTATGCATAAATGGTAAAAACAAAAACAGTTTTCTCTCATCGCTCATATCCTGCTCAAACCCCTGCTCTATGGCATGCCTGGATACCTCTCGCGCGGCGGCTTCTGTCAAAAAACTCTCCGCCTTGCCCCGATACATATTCAAAGGAAACTGATCGAGAATGATCACCAGAGCAAGACAACCATTAGCGGAGTCCATCCATGATTGCAGTTTATTATCCCGTGCTGCCTGCCAGGTTGCTTCGAATTGGCGGCGAATCATTTCATCCATTTCACTGGTCGCATTAAACCAGCAAGCCTTACACTCTGGTGCAAACCAAAAATCCAGAATCTCTTTAGCTGTCATTGGCTCATTCTCCGCTGTGGTATACTCTCGTAAATATTAGAGGGCATGCTATCCATTACGATGCCCCTAACACATTACGCAAATGAGAATATCTATATGAAATTTCATCAACTACATACTGGCGATACTTTTATCTATAACGATAAAAAACATATAAAGCTTAATAATGTGATGGCGCAAGATGTAGACAGTAAAAAACAAATATTTATGAAACGCTCTGATATTGTCTCTGTTACCGATGCTTCGACAACAAAGCCAGCCGTTCAAAGCCGAACTTACGAAAAAATATTAGACGGGGCTCTCATCGATTTTCAAGCGGCCTGCATAAAACAATACAGGTCCTGCCAGAATGGAGTAAGCCCGGATGTAGCCGAGGCAGAGATCAATAGAATTCGTGAAGAAATCCTGCACCACTACATGCAAAAAATTTAGCTCTATTTTGTTTGTGCTTCCAACTCGGTTAAACGCGCTATCGCCTCATCGCGCAGCTCTCCACACCATTCTTTCTGGGCGCTAAACTGTACACAGACTTCAGGCCGGGATAGTTCGCCAAATAATTTGCAAAAAAATCCCTCATCCAATTGAACACACGCGAACCCGGCAGGCTTGCCCGCTTCCAGTCCAGGGATGGGGGAAGATATGGATGGTGCAATGCAGCAGGCTCCACAACCTGGACGACACTGCATTTTATTCATCCAACCAGTGCATAAGATAAAAAATAAACACTCCCTCCGAGGACTTGGAAGGTCCTATGACTCTTGCTGGGTAGATTTTGTCCTCTGCGTTGGCCATCGCAAACGCCTCATCGGCAGAAGCAACAACGGTAGTATTTGCAGCAGGAAAACGTGTACGCCCCTTGCGAGGGGTATATATGACAGCGTATCGTTCTTCTGAAACAGAGGTTTGTGGATCCGGAGGTACAAAGCCGCGCATGAATAACTTCCACTACTGATAGATAACAGGAGGTTATAGTATCCTGCGGAGATAACAAAGCCCCGCTACCGGTGTATACGGGGTATTTTTCCAGGTATGAGAGTTAAACGCTGTAACCAAAGGATGGATCGGAACTGTCCTTAGGAACAGGAAGCCCTGCAATACTACAACCCTGAGAAATTGGACCACCAGGAAAAAGACTGTATAGATACCGTCGCCCGCCCTGCTCAGAGAAACGCTGTTGCAACATACCACTCAAATCCCGCGCATACTCTATGCTACCAAACTCATCATAGTGATGCCGCAGAAACACCACTATTTCCCAGTGTCTGTCCGACAACTCGACACCGATTTCTCGTGCCAGGCTCGTGGCGACATCTCTATCCCAGGGAGAAATCGGTGCATCTTCTTCCTGTACGTGAAAGACGGCGTTCATCTTTTCTGTATCGGTCATCTGCTCAGTCATGCCTATTATCCTATTTGATTTATTCGTGTTCACAGGACAGGAAAGGCCTGTCATAGGTTAAGCATAGATAGCCTGCACAGACATGCAAGCCGGTAGAGGTTTTCTATAAAAATGCTGGCGAGATGAATCGAATAATTGAAACGCCCTAGCTGAATGGCCAGGGCGTATGAGCATTATTGTAATAAAATACGGAAACCGAAATGGGCGCCCCTGTCGATGATATCACTACCGCCAGAGGACAAAGAAATATCCACCGTGCGATAGCCAAGATAGGCAAACGCCTGGGGAAGAATCTGATATTCCGCTCTTATACCAAACTCTTGAAAAGCACTAGCCGGATTAGACACAATAACGTTAGGGCCATAATAATACTGACCACTAAACGCCAGCCGGTTTATACTTTTGGGGTAATAACGCATCTCCAGGCCAATGGTCAGTCCATATAGGCCACCAGTGATATCGGAGTCGATCCCCATGACTTTACCTCCGACACCCAGTTCAATAGGATTTTTTGCATCCCCGGTTTCCCCGATAACATGCAATCCTGCACTCACATATTTGTTGCCTTGAAGATTATGCATATAACCCAGTTGTACCTGCATCGCATCCGGTGAGCGCTGGTTTTTCACCCAGCCAGTGGTAATGTTTACGGAATTATCATTGACACTGGCGTCAATGGAACCCGCCCAGGCCATAGAATTTACCAACAACATGCTGGCCAGTATAAGAACACGATACATCCCGAAAACCTCTTTTTTCTTAACGCAATGATTTGTAATTGGCAGAGAATCACCATTATGGCAATCCCATACCGGAAAGAACGGTGGATCAAATGGCACTAGAAGTCGGCCATATCCAGATCTGCCGCGATGGCATTCAGACCGGCCTTAGCGCACTTCTCATCCGTAATGCCGGATGGTGCACCACTGACGCCAATACCTCCCAGCAGGGTTCCTGCAGCGGTGATTGGCAGGCCTCCTTGTGCGGCAATGACACCCTCTATCTTACCGATGGAATTGGCATGCTCCAGACGCTTGATCAATCCCGCCGTCGGGGTATTAAATGACATGGCGGTATAGGCCTTATCGCGGCTGATAGGCAAGGTAAGATCCATGGCCAGTACATCGCGCAGAACCACTTGCGGATGTCCACCACGGTCAACAAGGGTTACCGCAACCTGTACACCCAGTTTACGGCACTCTTTTATTGCCGCCTGGGCCGCTTTGGTGGCCATGTCCAGCGACAGACGCTGAATCGGCACGGTGACCGGTTGCTCCGCAAAGGCAGAGAAAGACAATATTGAGAGCATAAAAATATTAAGACCAAAGGAAATTTTTTTCATTTTCATATACCCATCGTTTCTGTTGTTATGAACATTAACGCACTATAACAAGACTCTTTCAATCCCACCATTTCGAACCTGGCGCACAAACTCCTTCTGCCAAGTCTCACCCTTAAGGTGTCGGGCCAACTCGACGACGATGTAATCGGTCTCCATCTTGGTATCTCCGGCATAACGTGACAGACCTTGCTGACAGGCAGGACAAGAGGTCAACATCTTTACCTCAGCCTTTTTATTACGTTTCTTACCGGTTAGTTGTACCAGACCATCCTGCAACTCTTCCAGCTTACGGTGACGCAGCTGACTGGAGATATCCGGGCGACTGACGGCAAAGGTTCCCGCCTCACCACAACAGCGATCGGATAACAGTACCGGCTCGCCCAACAAGGTAGAAGCCACACGAATCGGATTGTGGGTCTTCATCGGGGTGTGACAAGGATCGTGATACATGTACTGCACCCCATCAACGCCTTCCAGCTTCACCCCCTTCTCCATAAGGTACTCATGGATATCCAGCAGGCGGCAACCGGGGAAGATCTTGTCAAACTGGTACTTTTGCAACTGGTCCATACAGGTCCCACAAGAGACGATCACGGTCTTGATGTCCATGTAGTTGAGGGTATTGGCCACACGGTGGAACAGCACTTGGTTGTTCACCGAGATCTGTTTGCCCTTGGCCTCATCCCCACCCGAGGTCTGTGGATAACCACAACACAGATATCCCGGCGGCAGTACCGTCTCGGTACCCAGGTCATAGAGCATAGCAAGAGTGGCGGCCCCCACCTCACTGAAGAGACGTTCCGAGCCACAACCGGGGAAGTAGAACACAGCATCCGAGTCGGCGGTCACCTTGGCCGGATCACGCACGATAGCGACGGTCTTGTCATCCTCCACATTCAGCATCTGACGCATGGTCTTCGCCTCTACCCCCGCAGGCAGAGGTTTTTTCACAAACTCCACCACCTGTTCAAACATAGGCGGTCGCCCGGAGGTAGAGGTGGGACGCTTTTTCGACTTCAACAAGCCCAGCATCTTCGCCAAACGGTGTCCCAAACGCTGTCCGCGAAACCCCAATTTGATCAGGCCTGCACGCATCAGCTTGATCACTGTAGGTGAAGTGACATTGAGGAAGGCCATGGACATCCTGGTGCCAAGATTGGTGCGCTTCTTACCATGGAGGCGCAAGATATTTCGCATCTGTACCGAGACGTCGCCAAAGTCGATGTTTACCGGACAGGGACTCAGGCACTTGTGACAGACGGTACAGTGGTCCGCCACATCATTCATCTCATCAAAGTGGCGAATGGATATACCACGACGGGTCTGCTCCTCATAGAGGAAAGCCTCAATAATCAAACCCGTGGCGAGGATCTTGTTGCGAGGCGAATAGAGCAGATTGGCGCTTGGAATATGGGTATTACAGACCGGTTTGCACTTGCCGCAACGCAGGCAATCCTTAATGGCATTATTCAGGGTGCCCATCTCGCTGGCCTCCAGGATCAAGGCCTCCTGTTCCACCAATCTTAGTGACGGCGTATAGGCATTATCCAGACCGGAGCCGGGCATCAGCTTGCCACGGTTGAAGTGCCCGTGCGGATCGACATCTTCCTTATAGGCAACAAAGGCATCCACGGTGGCCTGTTCGAGAAACTGGAACTTGGTGATGCCGATGCCATGTTCGCCGGAGATAACCCCACCCAGCTCCTCTGCCAGGGCCATGATCCGATGCACCATACGATCCGCCTCTTGCAGCATCTCGTAGTCATTGGAGTGAACCGGGATATTGGTATGCACATTGCCGTCTCCGGCGTGCATGTGCGTGGCCACAAACAGGCGTGTGGCACGGAAATCCGTATGGATCTGATCCAGGCGATCACGCACACCCTGCATCTCCAGACCCTGGAAGATCTCCTTTAAGGGTCTTTCCACCGATTCACGATAGGAGATCCGTTGCGCACGACGTTGCAAGAGACGGAAGATCGTATCCTCGACCTGCAGATTATTGCAGGCGGCCTCATCCAACAGGTCCAGGTGAAGAGTGGCATCGGCATCGATCTGCGTCATCAGCTGCTGCCAACGCTGTTTCACCTGCTGCAGCAGATGCTGTGCCGCTTCGAGCTTGGCGGCAATAATCGCCTGCCGTTCTTCGTTCACGGACTCGTCCGGCACCTGACCGGCACGCAGACGATGCAGTTCCGGCATGTCGCCTTGCAGATAGTCCAGTGCGGCATCCAGGGTCTTGAGTTTATTGGCGGTAGAGAGTTCGATGTTCATGCGTTCGATGCCATCGTTGTACTCCGCCAGATTGTGCAGCGGGATCACCACGTCTTCATTGATCTTAAAGGCGTTGGTGTGGGCGGCGATGGCGGCAGTACGGGCCCGGTCCAGCCAGAACTGTTTGCGCGCCTCGGCACTGGTGGCGATAAAACCTTCGGCCTCCCTCGCATTGGCCATACGAACAATATGGGAGGCGGTACGCGCCACCGCATCCTCATCATCGCCGCAGACATCGGCCAGCAAGACCATCTTCGGCAACTCGGTTCGCGGTGCCTTGGTGCTATAACCCACAGCCTTTACATAGCGTTCGTCCAGATGCTCCAGTCCTGCCAGCACCACCCCTGGCTCCGCATCCAGATAGTCCTTGGTCTCGACGATGGCCGGTACCGCCTTGCGCAGATCCGAGCCGAAGAACTCCAGACAGACGGTACGGGTGAATTTAGGCATCGTGTACACAACAAAACGCGCCGAGGTAATGATGCCGTCACAACCCTCTTTCTGTACCCCGGGCAGGCCGTAGAGGAACTTGTCGGTCACATCCTTGCCCAGGCCCAGCTTGCGTAGATTGGCCCCCGGTATGCGTAGTATCTCCGGCTCGTCCACCGGGGTCTTGCCATCCCTTTCGAATCGGCTGAGGCGGAAGCTGACCACCTCCTGTTCATGGATCTTGCCCAGATTATGCTCCAGGCGCTCCACCTGTAGCCATTTGGCATCGGGGGTTACCATGCGCCAGGAGACCAGGTTATCCAGGGTGGTACCCCACAAAACGGCCTTTTTACCGCCAGCATTCATGGCGATGTTGCCACCGATGCAAGAGGCATCCTGCGAGGTGGGGTCCACGGCAAATATCTGACCCGCCGCCTCAGCCCGTTCTGATACCCGGCGGGTGACCACGCCGGCACCGGTGAAGATGGTAGCCACCTGCGCATCCACACCAGGCAGAGAGAGGGTCTCTACCATGCCCAGCTGTTGCAGTTTTTCGGTATTGATCACGGCGGTATCGGGATAGAGCGGCACCGCGGCACCGGTGTAACCGGTACCGCCACCACGCGGGATGATGGTCAGACCCAGCTCGATACAGGCCTCTACCAGGGCGATCACCTCCTCCTCACTATCCGGAGTCAGTACCACAAAGGGATACTCCACACGCCAATCGGAGGCATCGGTCACATGAGAGACCCGCCCCAGACCACTAAAGTCCACATTGTCCTTGGCCGTTACCCGGCCCAATCGTCTTTGTACCTTACTGCGCAGCTGCGCCTGACTGTCCAGCCAGGACTCAAATTTGGCCACCGCCACACGCGATGTCGCCACCAGTTCCAGTGCCAGTTTATTGTCGTCTGCACGACTGAGGATCTGATCCAGACGATGATAGAGGGCACCCACCAATGAACGGCGGCGCTTGCGATTATCTAATAAATCGTCCTGAATCAGTGGGTTGCGACTCACCACCCACATATCCCCCAAGACTTCATAGAGCATGCGTGCGGAGCGCCCGGTGACCCGTTCCTGACGCAGGGTCTGAATGATCTGCCAGGCAGAGTCGCCAAGAAAACGGATAACCACCTCTCGATCAGAGAAGGAGGTGTAGTTATAGGGGATTTCGCGTATGCGGGAGATTTGTGGCATGTGTCGGCTCAAGCCTTCAATAGATTTTGAGCTATTGTATCAAGCTGCCCGCTCGCCGTTAAATTAAATACAGGCCTACTATAAACAGGTGATTAAAAGCGGATGTATTTGCAACCTGCGAAGGCGCGCACGGCACGCCCTATAATTTGGGTTCCGGTAATTGAAAGATTCACCGCCCCAAACCATAGGTCGGCCCGTGGCCGACATGCGGATCTATTTGCAACCTAC